>NZ_CEYNZH010000026.1:0-43434 GCF_982874595.1 Oceanospirillum sp.
TCACTCCCTGTAGAGGGTAAACTATAGGGGTGACACAGAATTTTGAACACTACCGACTTGCCACTATGGTTTTGATTATGCGAAACACATAGTAGAACATTTCTCCACTTCGCTGAGTACAGACTTGATAGATGTACATAATGGAGGATTGACTACTTCAACCTCAACTGAGCTTCCCGTCTTTTCAGCTTGGCTAGCAAAGCAAACTGGTGATCCAGCTCAAATTGTTCAGGCAGCTTACAGCATTCGAAACAACCCAGAGTTCGTTGAAGCGCGAGAAAAAATGAGAGAAGTGCGTCGGCTATTTGACGAACAGGATATTGCAGATGCAAATAGGGCTGTGTCGGGCATCATTCAAGACATCGGAAAAGCCTCTAATGATATACGTATCAAGTATGGCCTCCAGACTCGGCAAGGTGTTCCCGTAACTAAACTAGTGCATGTATACAACACATATGCGGCGCTGAACAGTCTTCCTAAAGTCCCAGGATATAACTTTAAAGTTAAGGTCCCTGAGTTCTTTTATAATCTACGGCAGCCCAGGGGGTTCCGTGCAGTCTACAGAAATCTTACTCAAGATTTATCCACGATTTGGTCTCTTGGTGAGGCCAGAGATATTTTAGGTAGTCGAGTAGCTGAAGACAAAGAAGCCAGAGCCTATAGTCCTAAACAAGAAGAGCCAAGATATAGAAATGCACACTCGCGGTTTAAGAGTCCAATGTGATTGCTCTAACAAGGCGCTGCTGTCGGACAAATTTTACGCTACGCCCAAAATTTGCCGCAGAGCGCGGCGTTATGTTCTTACCTGCATGCTAACATCCATACTCTTATGAAGAATACGGATAACTCTGATCTGTTGACTGCCCGTTTGTTGGTAAAAAATCACATGACTTCCCTGCGGGAATTTCCGATATCCCGCTCGGATCTCATCACAGGTTCTACCAATATCCGGGTTTTCCGCTAACAACCAGAATGAATCATCAAACTGCTTCAGGTAGGCATTCCGTTGCTCTTTGCCCCAGCGGCGCTGGGTAAACAGGGCGATTTCCCGTAAGTCCGTTTTTGCTGCGGCCGTCAGCGTGAAGGGTTTCATCGAAGCTCTTCGCTATCCAGCTCTTTGATAAAGCTATCAAGGTCATAATTTGCATCGCCGCTTTGTTCGCCCTGTTGCAGCAGCTGTCGCAGGGTTTCCATCTTGGCTTCCTGATTTTCCAGCAGGCGTAGGGCAGAGCGGATCACTTCACTGGCCGAGCCATACCGACCACTCTGAACCTGTTCAGAGATAAACCCCTCGAAGTGGTCGCCCAAGGTTATACTGGTGTTTTTAGCCATGCTGTTTGCTCCGAAATACCTATATATACCTAATTATGGTATTAGCTTTCTCTTAGAGCAATGCATGATAATGGCTTCATCCTAAACTAACCTTTATCATTTCATCGGTCAGTGAAAACTGGCAGGTTTCGGGATGGCAATGCGTACATCCTTAACTATGAGGATTATCATTGATGTCTATGCACAATCCACCGCATCCAGGCGAGTTTATCGAGTCCATTTACATGGACCCCCACGGCATCAGTTGCCGTTATCTGGCGGAGCAGCTGGGTGTTGCTGCTTCCACCCTGAACAGGGTGATCAAGGGTAAGAGCGCGGTTTCTCCTGAAATGGCGCTGAGACTCTCTAAGGTGTTGGGGCGTACCCCGCAAAGCTGGCTGGCGATGCAGGATAACTACGAAATCTGGCAGGCTGAACAGCGAATCAACCTTTCCGAGCTGCAACCGCTGAAATTCCTGTCTGCTTAAGCAGACAAAACCAAGCAAACTTTATGACCGATATAAAACTCTCCAAAGACGATACCGCCCGTATCGTCGCCAAAATCAAAGATTACTTTGCTGATGAACTGGATCAGGATATTGGCGGTTTTGAAGCCGAGTTCCTGATCGATTTCTTCGCGAAGGAGATCGGGCCGCACTTTTACAATCAGGGGCTGTCTGACGCCCAGACTCTTTTTAATGAAAAAGCCGAAGAACTGACCTATCAGATTCACGAGCTGGAAAAGCCGACGACCTAATGTCGGCTTTTCTATAGGGAATAGCGACAGGCCACCACTTTGCGGAGTGGTTAAGCCGTGACATAACAACAAGGATTATGACGATGAAAGACACGACACTTTTTAATGAGGCTCGGGGGCGGATGTTACCGTTGGGGCGGGCAGAGTACTCGTATGATCTGCTGGTGTCGCATTTTGCCGGGTGTTATCTGAATATGACAGAGGCGGGTTACGATAATCCGCCGGATCTGGAGGTTCTGCATACCTGGTTGCGTGAGCTGAATTTTGTTATTCGCCCGAACCTGATTGAAGCCTGGAAACTGATGGCGGAACATTTTGGTTTTTCTTTGGGGCAAAAGGTGAAGCTTGACGGTACGCTCTTCTATCCGGTTCGGGTGGCGGCTTATCCCCTTGAGCAGGTTGTCACCTTCACGGGCTTTGCGGCGCTCAAAAGCGGTAAACCCGGCAAAACATCCGTGTCTGTTGAAGCCGGTGCGTCTTCGGTAGCCGAGGTATTTGACCAGCACCTTGCGCCCAAAGAAGTGGAAGCCCTTTTCTTCGAAAATATGACCCGTAGAAATCCTGTACGCTCCTTTCTGGATGCTGAACTGGCAAAATTGTCTTAAAACCCTTCTAGACCTTTTGCAATACAACCCATCACTTGTCACAGGGATCAATCATGACAGGGAAAGAACCTCCGGCAAGGAGCACGCTGGAATGTTTGTTGAAGTCGGTGTTCGGTTGCAGTTTTCTTATTTCTCCGGTGCTGTATCTGGTGATTTTCCTGACCGATTTCCAATGGCAGGGGGCGGATAAGGGGGAGGATATTTACGAACTGATCCGGTCGACCGTAGTTATAACGGCCTACACCAGTATCGTCTGCTTTGTTATCGCGGCTACTTACGGTTTGCTGCTATATAAACTTTTGAGCCTGTTTCGGCTGAATAACTATCTGTCTGCTTTTTTGATTGGCGCTTTGCCGGGGGCGCTGTTTGCTTATCCTTCCTGGCCCTATCTGGGCATTGTAGCGTTGACTCTGGGGATCTCTGTCGCCCTGTCCTTTCATTATTTACATGGAAAAACACGATGAACATAACTGAGTTGCTAACGCTCATTACCGACCCGGTTAGTGATGATTATTTCCCCGGTCAGTTTCTTCTGGAGTGTCAAAGCCTGAAAGAGCTGGAATGTGTGGATGCGCTAACGTCTGAGCCGGAATCCTTATTTGACTATAAACAGGTACTGCCTGCGGACTGGCACGCTTGGTTCGAAAACTATATTAATCTGAACCGTGTTGGTGCTTTTCCTTTTATCTGGCCTTTCAGGCAGAACATGATCGGCTTTGATTTTAAAGCTGAGCTGGATGATTTTGAGTCAGAGGACACTTTTTTCTCACTGGGTACTGATCCTGCGGGTGACTGGTTTGTGATGACGCAGCAAAACGGTTGTGAGGTCCGTTTATGCGATCACCACATGTACCATCTGTATGATTTCTGGCTCAACCCAAATCATCTGCTGGCATGGGCGCTGCGCTTGGCACTGGCCGATGAAAACGGGTTCACGAAAGATGATGTACTGGCTTTCTGGAACAATCGTGAGCAGAGAATCGAAAAAGTGACGATGGACCGAATCGTTGTTGATCTGAGTTAATCGGATTGTTTGTGGGATAACACGTTGGTAAAAAAAATCCCTGACCATTAAGTGATGATCAGGGATTCTAAGGAACCTCAGAGCCGATTAACCCTGCAGTTTCCAGTGTACCTGTTGGCCTGCGAAGAAAGGTACAATCGGCTTGCCGTTTGGCAGTTCGATCTCATCCGGAATGGTCCAGTCTTCACGCACCAGAGTGATGGTGCCTTCGTTACGCGGCAGTTCGTAGAAATCCGGGCCGTGGTGGCTGGCGAAACCTTCCAGCTTGTCCAGCGCGCCCAGATCTTCGAACACATGGGCGTACAGTTCAATGGCGCTCCAAGCGCTGTAGCAACCGGCGCAACCACAGGCGTTTTCTTTCGCTTCTTTGGCGTGTGGCGCAGAGTCCGTACCCAGGAAAAATTTCGGCGAACCGGTTTTAACCACGGCACGCAGGGCTTCCTGATGGGTGTTGCGCTTCAGCACCGGCAGACAGAAGTTGTGCGGACGCACACCGCCCACCAGCAGATCGTTACGGTTCAGCAGCAGGTGCTGAGGAGTGATAGTAGCAGCGATATTGTCACCGGCATCCTGAACAAACTGAGCCGCGTCACCTGTGGTGATGTGCTCAAATACCACTTTAAGGTTCGGGAAGTGCTTAACGATGTGCACCATCTTCTGATCGATAAACTCTTTTTCACGATCAAAGATATCAATGTGGTGATCGGTGACTTCGCCGTGAACCAGCAGCAACATGCCCTGTTCCTGCATCACTTCGAAGATCGGGTACATGGCTTCCAGCTGTTTTACTGCAGCAGCTGAGTTAGTGGTTGCACCAGCCGGATACAGCTTGGCAGCAACAATGCCAGCAGCTTTCGCGTCGATAATATCCTGCGCTGAAGTGTTGTTGGTGAGGAACAGTGTCACCAGAGGTTCAAACGCATTGCCTGCCGGGCGGGCATCCAGGATACGCTGACGATAGGCCAGTGCCATCTCGGTATTGGTTACAGGTGGCACCAGATTCGGCATCACAATAGCGCGCTTAAAGCAGCGGGCGGTGGCGGGTACGGTTTCCGGCAGCATATCGCCATCACGCAGGTGCAGGTGCCAGTCGTCCGGGGTTTGGATCGTCAGAGTAGTCATAAGCGTCTATCAACTCGGTCTTGAGAGGATGAATAGGATGGGCGTTATGATATAACACCTGTTCGTTGATTGATATTTACAGGCGGTTGAACTTCCCTTGTCGATGCGGCTCTAGAGCTTATCAGGTCACAAGTGGCTGATCGCCTTGGTGGCATTTTCTCCAGTTGAAACGGTGGGTTTTTATGCGTCTGATCGGGAATATTATCTGGTTTTTGATGGGTGGATTTGCCATGGGCGTGGCATGGTGGGCCTATGGTGTACTGGCTTTTCTGACGTTGGTGGGGATTCCCTGGGGGCGTTCCTGTTTTGTATTGGGGCAGTTCTCGTTCTGGCCCTTTGGAAAACAGACGATCAGTCGCAGGTTACTCACCGGACGCCAAGATATCGGCACCGGTTCTCTGGGGTTGATGGGGAATCTCATCTGGATTCTGTTCGCTGGCATCTGGCTGGCGATTGGTCATCTGATCTCTGCTGTGGCCTGCGCCATCACTATTATCGGGATTCCCTTTGCGATTCAACATCTGAAGCTGGCTGTGGTTTCCTTTGCGCCTGTTGGACAGACGGTGGTGAGCAATCAGGTGGCTGAAGCCGCATTTCGCCGTTAGAGATAAGCCGCTATCCAATCGCGTGAGCTTGTAATCTGCCCGCCCGGCAATTCTGAACCCTGAATGTTTTTGCGAAAAAGCCCGATGGAGCATTTACCCATCGGGCTTTTGTACCAATGGCCAGTTGTTTTGGGCTAGCCGTTATTTTTTGGCTTAAACAGGTAAAAAGCTGCGATGCCCGCTAAAACTGCCTGAAGCAGCAGGCTTTGCCAGATCGGATAGATACCCAGCAGGTCGACTTCGGGCAGTGCCAGAACACCGGAATGGAAGATGCCGGCTTCATGCAGGGCAGCCATGCCTTTACCTGCCATAACGATAGCCAGCACCAGCATAAAGATAGCGGTGCCACCAAAGAACCATTTCAGTGGCAGGCGGGCACTGAGCTTCAGCAGGGCAAAACCTGCCACCATTAAAATGATGATACCGGCAGCGAGCCCTGAGCCGAAGTGTAGGGATGCGAGGCTGCCACCCTGTAACCAGAGGGATTGATAGAAGAGTATCGTCTCGAACACTTCACGATACACTGCCAGAAAGACCAGTGACACCAGAGCCCAACGGGTTGATCCGGACAAGGCTTTGCCCACTTTCGCTTCGATAAACTTCTGCCACTGATTCGCATTGGTTTTACTGTGCATCCAGAAGCCCATATAGAAGAGAATCCCTGCCGCGATAAGTGCGGTGCTGCCTTCTGTGACCTCCCGGCTGGCCCCTGATATATCGATCATCGAACTGGCGATAAACCAGGTGACGCCTCCCAGAACCAGCGCGCCGATCCAGCCGCCATGAACGGCCCGGCGCAGACCTTTTTGACCGGTCTTGTTGGCAACGGCCATGATGGCAGCAACGACCAATAGAGCCTCAAGGCCTTCCCGCAGAATAATCAGTAAACTGAGGGTAAAGACGGCAGCGGGTGATAGCTGAGTACTGCTCAGAATACCTTTGGCCTGATCAATCAAGGTGTTTAGGCTGTCTACCTGAGTGCGAATCTCAGCATCAGACGTATCGCCTTTCAGTTGGCTGCGCAGGCTGATCATCTGTTTCTCAATCTCAAGGCGTAGTGGCTTATCCACGGTATCCAGCTGTTGTTCGACCAGTTCAAAACCTTCCAGGTAGGCAGATACAGCCAGAGTATGGGCTGTGGTTCTGTCATCAAGATGACGGGTGACACTGGTCAGGTAGTTCTGTGCGATATCCAAGGGAGACGATGCGCGGGCGGAAAAAATCGCATCGGGATGTTGGCGGAAAAACATCATCCAATTGCTGCCCAGTGTACCCATGCTGTTTTGCAGATCTTGCGGGGTTGATGTGATCAGGCGTTTGATCTGGTGGGGCTGCAGCAGTTCATCCGAGAAGCTATTGTTCACCGGCTGGGTCGCGAGTGATCCTACGTAAAACGCAAGATCCCAGCGGTCCTGCAAGGGGAGTTGGCCGTAGCTTTGCATACCTGTGGCATCAACACCGTGGCTGATGGTGTTAAACAGACCAAACAGGCTGCGGGACTGGTAGCGTTCGCTGTCATGAAAGTTCGTTGGCACGGGTGTCAGATTTTTGGCCAGCTCGCCATCACCAAAGCCCTGAGCGCCATGACACTGAGTACAGTTTTCACGATAAAGCTGGCGACCATGGTTTAACGAGGGTGGTGAAGCGGGCAGTTCAACCTGTGGCATCAGTTGGAAGATGCGCTGGCGTAAGGCTGCTGTCGTTTAACGAATCTGTTGCGGATCAGCTTTGGCTTCCACCTGATTGGCCAGTTGCTGGCTTTGTTGGTTGAGAGCTTCATTATCATAGCGTTTTGCCTCAGTGATAATAAGTTCGGAGAATTCGCTCATCTCCGCATACTCATCCGCACTGATAATCCGGCCCTGATCAACAGCGGCACTATAGTCCGCGCCAATATATTCAACCAGCTGAATCAGCTTGTCTGATGCAACCGCATTATGAGTAACGGTAAGCGTGAAAAGGAGGGGAAGCAGCCACGTCTTCATTGTTTTCCTCAGTTATATGAGAATCATTATTGATTTGATTCTTATATTGTAACAAAAGCCCTTCTAAAAAAAGAGGTTATCGATGCTCTTAAATTAAAAACGGTTTGAATTTGAATCGTTAAATCAAGGTGAACGGAAGGGGGGGCAGGTCTGAATAAATACAGCATCCTTGCTGTGGGAAAGTGTTCCGATTGGATGAGGTTTTAGTCAAAAATTCGATCACCTTGCTGGTCGATCATCTGTTTAGCCTTGCGAATCATCTCTTTAGCACATTCGTCAGCTGATGGCAGGGTATCCGCGCGGATAAAGGTGTGCACCTGTTCACCTTTGCGGATGGTGCCATTGATGCGGAAGCCATGCTCTTCATGGACGGAGGCCGGAGTGATAACGTAATCACCATAGGTTTCAGAGGGTTGCTCCTTAGGTGTTTCAGGTTGTTTCTCACCCGTGGAAAACAGGGACTTCAAAGAGGAAAAAAGACTCATAAGTGACCTTTTCGAGTTAAGCAAATCAAGTTGAATTACCGGAGAGTGTATCCCAGTCATCACTCACAAGTGAAATAACATACTGATTCAGAAGCCTTTTGCTTAACAAAGGGCTTCCTGGCTGACAAAATAGCAAGATTGCAACTGAATAGAGAATTGCCATGAAACGTATCCGAACTGCGCTTAACGTCATATTACTGGCCGGGGCTTTACCTCTGCTTTCTGCCTGCCAAAGTACTTATTACTCTGCCATGGAGCAAGTGGGCGTGCATAAGCGGGATATTCTGGTAGATCGGGTAGATAACGCGAAAGAGTCTCAGCAGGAGGCTCAGGAGCAGTTTGCATCGGCACTGGAACAGTATCGGGCCGTCGTCAGCTTTAACGGTGGCGAGCTGGAAGAGCTTTATAATCGTTTAAACGCTGAATATGAGGATAGTGAAGCGGCGGCAGAAGAGGTTAGTGGCCGTATTGAGAAGGTTGAAGATGTAGCTGAAGCTCTGTTCGCGGAGTGGGAAGAAGAGCTGAATCTTTACACTAGTACCAGCTTGCGTCGTCAGAGTGAGCGTCAGCTGAATCAGACCAGAAGCCGTTACAAAAGCCTGATCCGGGCGATGAAGCGCGCCGAAGCCCGCATGCAGCCGGTGCTGTCTGCATTGCAGGATAATGTGTTGTTTCTGAAACACAATCTGAATGCCCGGGCGATTGGCGCACTCAAGGGTGAGCTGGAGGGTATCCGTCAGGATGTGGATCTGATGATCAAAGAGATGACCACTGCGATTCAGGAGTCAGATCGCTTTATTGCTGATATGAAACAGGGCTGATTGGCTTAAGAGTGATGAACCCAAAAAAGGCAGCCAGTTAAGGCTGCCTTTTTGGTCCTGGCTATGCATTGCCTGAACTACTTTCTGAATTTAGCCCACGGATCAACCGGTTGGTTGCCGGAACTCCGAACTTCACCATCGCGGTGGCGTTGTGGTGCCTGACCCTGCTTGGCATTGCCGCCGGGTTTTGGCTTTCGTGAGTCTGGTTTACGGTAGCTGCCGGTTTGGGCGGGTTTGCCATCTTCCGGTGCTTTGCGTTTAAATCGCGGGCGATCGGCTTCATCGCTACCGGCCACCACCTTACCGCTTTTCGGTACAAAGTTGAGCTTGGTGATCGGCACTTCTTTGCGTGGTTCAAAGCCTTCCACCACCCGGCGTTCCAGCAGCTGGTTGATGCGGCTTTCAATGGCGATCAGGTTTTTGAAATCATCTTTCGAGACCAGAGAGATCGCCTCACCGGCGGCCCCGGCACGACCGGTACGACCAATACGGTGCACATAATCCTGAGATTCCTGTGGCAGATCGTAGTTGACCACACGGCTGAGCTGGTCGATGTCGATACCACGGGCGGTCACATCCGTGGTGACCAGATATTTCAGTTCGCCGGATTTGAAGGCATTCAGCACCCGGGTACGTTCATTCTGGCTGCGGCCACTGTGGATGGTGTCGGCAGGAATACCGCGCTTTTCCAGCTGGCCAGCCAGTTTCGCGGCACCGTGTTTGGTACGGATAAAGATCAGCGCCTGATCCCAGTTGTTTTCGGTGATCAGGTGGCTTAACAGCGCGGATTTGGTGTCTTTATCAACGGTGATAATCCACTGTTCGATTTTTGGCTGTGCATCAGCGCTATTTTCGATCCGGATCTCAACGGGATTGTGCAGTGCGGTTCGTGCCAGCTGGCGCACATCATCAGACAGGGTCGCGGAGAACAACAGATTCTGGCGGCGCTCCGGCAGGCGTTCGATCACCTTGTTGATATCGCCGATAAAGCCCATATCCAGCATACGATCCGCTTCATCCAGCACAAAATAATCCAGCTCATCCAGCTGCAGGGCGCGTTGATAGAGCATATCGATCAGACGGCCGGGGGTGGCTACCAGAATATCGACACCCTCGATCAGTGCCTGTTTCTGATCGGCAATTTTGCTGCCACCGAACATCGCCATTGAGCGAACATCCAGATGCTTTGCGTACTGCTGAATACTGGCTTCAACCTGAACCGCCAGTTCCCGTGTCGGCACCAGAATCAGCGCCTGAATACGTTTGGCGCGCACGGATTTATCCGGATCGATCTGTTGCAGAATCGGCAGGACAAAGGCTGCGGTTTTACCGGTGCCGGTTTGCGCTGCGGCGATCAGATCTTTTCCTGCTATAACCTGAGGAATCGCCTGCTGCTGAATCGGGGTTGGGGTGGTGTAACCCAGTTGGCTAATCGCTTTAACAAGTGATTCGTTTAATTCTAGTTTGGCAAACGGCATGGTGATCTCAGATAGATAAAGAAGGGGCGGCCCGGCAGATTTTAAGGGCGTATTTTCAGAAGGCGAATTATAGCAAATTCTGCTTTAAAGCGATATTTTCTGGCGCAGCCTTCAGATGATAGGAGCAATTCGATACTCGGTCATCTCCTATTGATACTTGATGACTATTTTTTATCGGTTCGGTACTCTTTGAGCAGAAATCTAAACAGCGATCACCAAAAGGAAATGCGATGAGAACGCTGCTCTTTCGGTTTATCTTGCCGTTGCTGTGCATGCTGTTGGTATTGAACACTGTCAGGGCAGCACAGTTGGTGGACAATAATCGCTCCATGGTTCTGACCAATGATGAGCAGCAGTGGTTGGCGGCGCATCCGGAAGTGACCATCGCCTACGATGGTTTTTTTCCTCCCTACAGTTTTATCAATGATGATGGTGAACTCGAGGGATTTTCAATCGACCTCATACGCCTGATCAGCCAGAAAACCGGTATTCGCTTTAACATTCATCCTCAGCACGGTTGGAAAGCGCTTTATCAGGCGGCTCAGGACAAAGATGTCGACATGATCGCCACCCTGGTTGAACGTGAAGAGCGCAAGCAGTGGTTCGATTTCTCTAACCCCTATATTTTTAAATCCCTTGTGGTGATTACCCGTTCCGATGATACCCGCATCAACCGCCGGGCAGATATCAGGGGTAAAACGGTCGCTATGGTGAAGAGCTATCAGTATGCCACTCAGGCGCTTAACGATTATCCCTCAATCAAACCGCTTTATGTTGATACGATCCTAGACGCCCTTAATGCAGTCTCAACGGGTAAAGCCGATGCCACCATTACCTTTCTCAGTGCCGGGCACTATTACCGCAACAAATATTTACTGACCAACCTTAAGTACGCCTCGGTGTATGATAAAAACAGCTCTTTTGAAAGTTTCGGCGTCCGTAAGGACTGGCCGGAGCTGGCCGCCATACTTGATAAAGCACTGAAGACCATACCTGAGTCGCGGCTTCAGAAACTGAGGGAAAAATGGCTGCCGATGGATCATATCGATGAACTGGTTGAGATCAATCTGACCGATGCGGAGCGGGCCTGGATAGAACGGCACCCTGAAATTCGTTTGGGGATTGATCCTGAGTTTGCCCCCTTTGAGTTTATGGACAAAGGCGAGTATCAGGGGATCACCTCAGATTATATCCGGCTGTTGAATCAGCGTTTGGGGCTTAATATGACACTGGTTCCCGACCTGACGTGGAGGGAGGTGATCGAGAAAGCGAAAAAACGTGAAATTGACGTTTTGCCAGCGGTGGGGGTGACGGTTGAGCGTCAGCGCTATCTCAGTTATACCGACGAGTACCTGAGCTTTCATCGTGTGATTGTGATGCGCAATAAAGCCTCTTTTATTGCCGGTTTGTCAGATCTTGAGGACTATTCGATCGGGGTGCAGCAAAACAGTTCGCACCACGGTTTTCTGCTGGAAAATACCGTGGTTCAGCCAGTGCTGTATCCGAGCCTGAAAAAGTCGCTGATGGCGGTTTCCGGTGGTGAGGTTGATGCGATGGTGGGTAATGTCGCCGCCATAACCTATTGGATTCGTAAGCTGAATCTGACCAATCTGAAAATTGCCGCCCCGATTTCTACGGAAGTGAACAGCCTGCATTTTGCCGTGCGCAAAGACTGGCCGGAGCTGACCTCTATTCTGCAGAAGGGCCTGGACTCTATCGGCCCGCGCCAACGTAAGAAAATTTCTGAGAAGTGGTTGACACTGAAGTACGAGCCGCAGATGGATTACACCCTGCTGGCTCTGATTGTGGGTCTGTTCTCCGTGGTCGTGATGATTGTACTGACTTGGAATATCACCCTGAAACGCAAAGTACGACAGCGCACCGCCGAACTAAATTACACCTCGAACTATGATCTTCTCACCGGTTTGCCGAACCGCTTTCTGGTGCTGGACCGGTTGAAGCAGCAACTGAATCTTGCCCGCAATGGCTCAGATAAGGTTGCCATTATCTCCATCGATATTGATGACTTTAAACGGATCAATGAGGTTTATGGCTACCAGACCGGAGATGAAGTGCTTAAAACATACGCCGGACGGCTGCAGTCAGCGCTTGATACGAACCATACGCTCGGGCGTATCGGAGGAAATCAGTTTCTGGTGGTGTACAGCCAGTTTACCGATGATTCCGATATCGCATTTCTGGCAGAGCAGCTGGTAAGCCTGAGTGAAGAACCACTGGCCATTAAGAATCTGAATATCGCCTTATCCATCAGTATGGGCATCGCGCTGTATCCCAATGACAGTGACAGTGCCGATTCGTTGCTCAAATACGCTGATTCAGCATCCCGCTATATCAAAAAAGATCAGCAGAGCCGTTATGCCTTTTTTGCCGGTAGGATCGATCGGGAGATCTCCCGCAAGCTGGAACTGGAGCGCTATATCCATTCCGCGCTGGCGAATAACGAGCTTGAGGTATTCTATCAGCCGAAACTGGATGCCAGAAATCGCAAAATCGTCAGTTTTGAAGCGCTGATCCGTTGGAACAACCCCGTACTGGGGGCTGTGTCTCCCGCAGAGTTTATTCCGCTGGTCGAAAAGAATGGCCTGATACTGCCCATCGGCCGTTTTGTGCTGGAACAATCGTTAACGGCGCTGGCTCAGTGGCATCAGCGTTACGGTGTCGATTTTATTATGGCGGTGAACCTGTCGCCGGTGCAGTTCCTAAATGATGAACTTATCCCTCTGATTAAGCATCTGGTTGCCGAGAAATCCCTGCCGCCCCATCTGATCGAGTTTGAGATAACCGAAGGGGTCTTACTCTCGGATACCGAGTCGGTTAAAGAGAAACTGCGGCAGATTGAGGAGATGGGATCGCTTCTGGCGATGGATGATTTTGGCACCGGTTACTCCTCCATGAGTTACCTGCGCACCTATAAATTCGATACGATTAAAATTGATCGTGAATTTATCACGGATCTGCCAACCGAAGCCTCAGACCGCAAGCTGGTGGCCGCGACGATCGCCATGGCTCATGAGTTAGGCATGATTGTGGTTGCCGAAGGGGTTGAAACCGCCGAGCAGGAGCAGATTCTGATGGATTGCCAGTGTGATCTGCTGCAGGGCTGGTTGTACAGCAAGGCGGAAAGCTTTTCCGATATTAGTGCCATGCTGGATCGTGATTATCTGGTGCAGGATAAAACCTCAGGTTAGACTGGCTTCTTTTTGATTGTCGCGCCGTTTTATCCTGATTTTGGCTCTGAACCGCGCTCTGATCGTTACCTTTTTAATTGTCACCAGATTTTATTGAGCAACCCGTGCAGATTACCTTTTTAGGCACCTCATCCGGTGCACCTTCCCGTCATCGAAATGTCAGTGCTACTGCCATTCATCCGGAAAAAAGCAAACAATGGGCTTTGGTGGATTGTGGCGAAGCCACTCAGCATCAGCTGTTGTACACGCCGTTATCACCGCAAAAACTTGCTGTCGTACTGATCACCCATAAGCATGGTGACCATTGCTACGGTTTGCCGGGGCTGTTGGCTTCCTGTCAGCTGAACGGTCGGACAGAGCCTCTGACACTGGTGGCTCCGGAGCCGGTCTGGCGTTATCTGCAGGCGGTGATAGAGCTGACCGATCTTTATATAACCTTTCCTCTGGAGTTTATTCCGGTGACAGAGGCTCTGGACCTGACTCTGGCAGGCTTTCGGATCACGGCGCATCCGTTGAGTCATCGTGTTCCCAGCTGGGCGTATCGCTTTGATGAGGTCTCTGTGCCGAAGAAGCTCAATCTTGAGCGTTTGCAGACTGAGGGAATCCCATCCGGTGATCATTATGGCCGTTTGCAGGCGGGAGAGGATGTGACTCTGCCGGATGGTACTGAACTGAAAAGTGGCGACTACACCTTCGATTCCTGGCCAGCGCGTTCAGCGGTTATCGCCGGAGATAACGATACGCCGGATCTTTTAATGCAGGCCTGCCACGATGCCGATCTTCTGGTGCATGAATCGACTTACACTCAGGAAGTGCTGGACCATGTCGGGCCGGAACCCCAGCACTCATCGTCTGAAATGGTGTCCCGTTTTGCCACCAAAGTGGGTTTGAAAAACCTGGTGCTGACCCATTTCAGCCCCCGCTATCTGAAAGAAGCCCGTAAAAAGCGGGATCGCAGCATTGAAGAGATCCGCCATGAGGCTCGGCTGCACTTCACCGGCCGTTTGTTTCTGGCGGATGACTTTGAAACCTATACGCTGGACCGAAAAGGACTGCTGCATTACCAGCAGAATCTGAAACGGGATCATCATAAACACCAGAGTAAACGTCGTGATCATAAGAAAAGAGATGCTGAATAATGGAGGTCGCATTTCTTTTTCTGTCTGCCTTTATGGCAGCGACCATCTTTCCGTTTTACTCAGAGGCCTGGCTGTTTATTTTGCTGCAGCAGGGGCGTGATCCGGTTTTGCTGGTGGCCGTTGCTTCTCTGGGGAATACGTTGGGGGCGGTTGTGAACTGGTATCTGGGGAAGTATCTGCTTAAATATCAGCATAAGCGCTGGTTCTATTTTAAAGCGGAGCAGATTGAGCGAATGCAGGTGAAATTCCAACGTTATGGTGTCTGGAGTCTTCTGATGGCATGGCTGCCCATCGTGGGGGATGTTCTGACGCTTATCGCGGGAATAATGAAAGTGCGTTTTTTGCCTTTTTTAGCCTTGGTCGCTACGGGCAAAACTCTGCGCTATCTGGCAGTGGTTTACCTGGCAGGCTGGTTTACGCAATCGATGACGTAAACATCTCAACGCACATTCACGAACCGCAGTACCTTCATTCAAGCGCTACCTCAAATAAGGGGAGGCCCCCGTTAGGGGAAAAGCTTATGAGTTTTGGTACGGCGTCTTTTTCTTTTCAGACATTTTCCGGCCTTTAAGGCGGCATGCTGCAGCGGCTTAACAGGCTGTCTGAGAAGAGGGTTTTGCCAAACATGCTTTAATTCTGTTTGCTCACTTTCTGCCATAGAAAGCAGTGAGCATTGAAATAGAATCAGTGAGCGTGACGACCGAAGTGCAGGCCGATTTTTGGCAGCTTAACGCTTAGCTTAGAAGCGATAGTTGCTTTCAGATTGGTGAAAAATTCTGCGATGTATTCATCACGCTCTTCTTTTGCTTTTGCAACGTAGAATTCGATGTCAACATTGCCGAATGCGTCTTTTTTGAAGTGGTTGTCCATGAGTAAAGTCCTGTCAGTCAGATAATTGAAGAGCTTTAGCAATAATGGAAGCGAGACTAGAACTGCGCTTACCCTGTTTCACTAAAGTGGGTGTATCTTAAGACTTTGGTATAAACTCCACAAACGACCTTTTTTAATCTGACTGATGAGAAAATCTAATCAATTGTCAGCATTTTATTCTGCCGGAAAAAGAGGTGATTTATCAGACGCTTACCTCCAATGAATGCTTTGCGCGTGTTTGAAGCCGCTGCCCGTAATGAGAGTTTTGCTCAGGCTGCCGAAGAATTATTTATTACGGCCTCTGCCGTAAGCCATCAGATTAAAAGTCTGGAAAGCTATCTTGGGCTTAGCCTGTTTCGCCGAAATAAGCGAAAGGTAGAGCTGACGGCTGCTGGGGCTCAGTACCTGCAGTCGGTTCGGGGAGCTTTGGACGAAATTGAGGCGGCCACTTATCGTCTCACATCGAACCCTGAACGGGATGTGGTGACCATCAGTGTGGCACCTAACTTTCTGATCCGATGGCTGATGCCGAGAATGAACCGTTTTCAGGCACTGTTTCCTGATGTGGAGTTACAGATTAGTGCCTCCTCGGGTTTGATCGATTTTAATAAACAAAACACGGATATGGCTGTGTACTACGGTCATGGTGATTGGCACGATATTGAAGTGCATTTTTTGCGTAATGTGCTTTTGGTACCTGTGTGTAGCCCATCGCTGCTGGAAGGGCGGCACGCACTGAATGAACCGGCTGATCTGCGCCACCACACCCTGATCCATGTCGGTAAGCGGGTGCATGAATGGCCAGAGTGGCTTCAGTTAGCGGGCGTCGAATACAAGGGGTTTAGTCGTGGCCTTCAGCTGTCCAGCAGTCAACTGGCAACGGGGGCGGCTCAGGAAGGGCTTGGCGTTGCGCTGGCGGACAGCACTTTGACCTCCCGTGAGATCAGAGAGGGCAAACTGATCATGCCTTTTGATATCAAGCTGGATACCCATAAATCTTTTTATCTGGTCTATCAGAAACAAAGACCGCTGTCTTATGGCATGAAGGTGTTCAAAGACTGGATGATTGAAGAGATGCAGGATGATTAGTGCCGCCTGGCAGCTGATTAAGGGGCGCTCAATTTATGCGCGCTACAAAGTAAAAAGCCCCTGAATAAGCCGGGTAATGGCTATCAGGGGCTTTGTATCGCCGACAGAGGGTTTAGCAGCTCATGACGTAATATTCTGCGTCAGCATCGAGTGCATCTTCTCCCAGAATATCTTCAAGCGGTGTCGTGCGGGTTTTTTGTTTAAATACTTCATAGGTGATCGCCTGTACGGCCAGGTCACCATTGTCATCAACGATTAAAACACTGTCGTCGTTGATCGCTTTCTGAATCTTTTTCTTCTGGCTGTTAGAAACAGCAATTTCCTGAATGCTCATAGCACTCCTGATTGGTTGTCGGTTTTTTTAAGGCTGGCGCGTCAATTAAGGTGCCTCTGCCAGCAGGCAGGGCACTCTAACGCAAATTATCAGGATAGCAAAGGATGATCTTTTTCCGTTAAAAGATAATTCTGTCGTTTAAGCGTATTGCCAGCCGATGCGGGCGATAGTGCCACCCGCAAAGACTTAACGGAGTTTGAAGCGGCTTGCCAATGCTTTGAGATGCTCGCTTTCCTGGCTCAGATCATCTGAGGCGGACTGGGTTTCCAGTGCCCCCTCTGCAATACGATCTGAAGCCTGATGGATAGCGCTGACGCTTTCGCTCAGATCACGGGCTACAGCCGTTTGCTCTTCTGTTGCCGTAGCGATCTGAGTGCTCATGGCCGCAATCTGTTCGGATGCGGTTAAGATATGTCCGAATGATTCACCGGCATTCCGAATACGCTCAAGGCCTGTCTGCATCTGGTCTTCACTGTTAGCCATCATCTCTGCGGCTTCGCTGGCATGCTTCTGCAGGGAACCTATGATTTCGCTGATCTCACCCAGAGAGGTCTGCGTTTTTTGTGCCAGCTGGCGCACCTCGTCAGCGACGACGGCAAATCCACGGCCTGCTTCTCCGGCGCGGGCTGCTTCAATAGCCGCGTTGAGGGCCAGCAGATTGGTTTGTTCTGTGATGTTGCCAATGACTTCAGAGATGACGCTAATACTGTGACTGTCTTTCTGTAAACGCAGGACAACGTCTGCTGTTTGACTGAGTGCGGCAGCCAGTGCTTCGCTCTGATCGACAGACAATTGGATATTGTCCTGACTCTCTTCTGCTTCAGATTTTGCCTGATTACTTTGCTCTGAGGCATCCAGTGTATGTTGTACAACTTCGCTGAATCCGGCCTGCATCTGCTCTGTCGCTGCGGCAATCTGAGAGATCTCGCTACGTTGGGTATCCAGGTTCTGAGTGGTCTCGTTAACGCGATCTCGCAGAGTATGGCTGGTTGCTTCCAGAGTTTTGACGCTATCGTTGATCTCGGTTGCCAGGGTGGTCAGGCCGGTTTGCATCTGGTCAAAATAGCGGGCGGCTGTGCCTAACTCATCGTTATGGAAATGCGACATATCCAAACGTTGACTCAGGTTGCCCTGGCCAACAGCCTGCATCTGATCAATCAGATGATCCAACGGACGAGTCATCTTCCGGGAAATCATAATACTCATGATGATCAGAAACAGAGTGATGAGGGCCACTACGACAGCTGTCAACTGGATCAGTCCCGTGATCTTTTCAGCTTCTGCTAATTTAATGGCAATCGCTTCTTCTTCCAGATCTTTTTGGAGGTCGCTCAGCAGGTCAACAATGGCGTTGAATGGCGCTAACATGGGACCCAGCATCTCTTTGCGAGCCATGTCGATACGGCCATGATCAATCAGGCTGATATAGTTTTCCTGCATTTGACGATACCCGGCGATGCGTTGCTGGTAGTCAGCAATATCCGCCTTGATTTGAGGGGTATCTGCCAGACGCTCCATGTTTTCCATCGCGACAGCCACTTTTTCATCGTTGTAGCGGATAGTTTCAAGAATTTTCTGATGTTCTGCGCTGTCATTGGTCAGGCCGTAATCAAGTGCAAAACGGCGATAGGTGACGGTGTAGTAACGCAGGTCGGATACGGTACTTAGCAGGCTGACGTTGCGGTCAACCACGGTCACAAACTGATTTTGTATTCCGTTGATTGTCAGTAGCAGGTGGATACTGAGCGCAATAATGGCGGTTATTGCAGCTCCAAAAACCAGCTGGAGGGCGCGGGGTATCGAGGTGTTATTTAACATGAGCCAGCTTCCAATATGATCCGGGCGAGCACAAAAAAGGTCCGGAGAGTTAAAAAAGGTGATGCAGGGATAGACTTATACCTAAGTCGTGTATTCCGGAGCCTATTTTGATTCATGTCAAAAGCGATTAGAAGTAGTCAGAAGCTATCTTTAAGATAGGTTGTGTCTATTAATTAAGCATCATAGGGTGCTTGAGTAATTAAGGGCTATTTCGGGCGGGCAAAACCGGCAAAGACGAAGAAGAGCAGAAACGCGTTCTGCTTTTTGCTCTTCCTGATGGGGTGGATCTCTTTGATTTTTCTGATTAAATCAGATGCGGGTCGAAGTTTGATTCAACCGGGTGATGAGGACATTGCGGCCCTTTTCTTTGCCGGTCTTAACCCGGTCTTCAACCACATGCAGAAGCTGCTTACTGTTCAATTCAGCTGTAGAGAACTCTTTTGTTTCCACGACACCTATGGTCACGGTGGCAAAGAAACTGTGGTTACCTGTATCAAATCTGTGGTGGGCGATATGGTTCCGGATTCGGTCACAGGAAACCTGAGCGTCTTCCAGGCTGGTATTAGGCAGGAGAACCGCAAAATTCTTACCGGCATAGCGGGCCACCAGATCCATCGGCCTGACCTGTTGCTGAATAATATCGGATAGGGTTTCGATGACGTAATCACCGGTATGTTCGCCGTATTCAGTGTTGATGACTTCCATTCGGTCGATATCGATCAAGGCGACACAGAAGTCGCCTTCGCCAAATTTTACCCGTTGCATAAAAGCGCTGAGTCGGCTCATAAAGTAACGACGGTTTAGTACGCCTGTCATAGCATCTGTAATGGTGAGCTGTTCAACCTGACGGCGTATTTTCTGGTTTTCTGTGATGTCCTGAAGAACGCCATGACTGAGATTGACGGTGCCATCGCTCATAAATTCCAGGACTTCTCCCCGGCAGCGAATCAGGCGGGTCTGGCTTTCATTATCGACCAGCTCAGCTTCTAACTCGAAACGCCCTTTTTGCTTGCGGATATCATCACTAAAGCAGGAAAAGAAGTGCCGAACCGAGAGCAAGGATTCATCGGCCTGAACTTCCTGAAGTCTGAACAGACGGGATTCGTGTTCACCGCCCAGAAAAATGGCACTTTGTTCATCAAGATAGAGGGCGTTAAGCGTCCGGTTCCAGCGCCAGTAGCCCAGATCGCCACCCCAAAGTGTCAGGGCTTCTTTTTGATGCAGTTCTTCTTTCTCGTCAGTCAGTTTCTGGTTTTGCCGAACCTGATCCTGCAGGCGACGATTAAAGGCAAACAGTAGCAAGGCCATGACCAGTGCACACAAAATGATTACGCTAATAATCTGAAGTCGGGCATTTTCAAGGTAGGGTTTGTTTTCTTCGGGCGTCCATATGAAACCTTCCAGGCTGTAATCCGGTTGCAGCAGGCCCAGAGAGACAAAGGTGTTGGCCATATGGCGCCAGCGGCTGATATTCATATGCCCCAGCTCTACAAGGTCTGGCAGAATCAGCTTTTGCATCCTGTTGTGCTCAAATTCCAGATGTTTGCGGCTGTGGGCAAAGGGAAAGTCACTGTACTTTTCCAGGATAATATCGATGACTTCACTGGGCCGGTCAAAGGCGTAGCGCCAGCCTCTGAGTGTGGCCCGATAAAACGCCTTAGCCAGTTCCGGTTTCTCCTCCAGGACTTTTTCATGGGAGAAGAGGGTATCCCCGTAGAAGTCTATGCCGTAAGAGCGCGGCAGGATAAGGCGATAAGGGATATTCTGTTGTTCCAGATAGAAAGGCTGATTCGTGACAAATACAGAAACGGCACTGACGTCTTTGTTCAGTAGCTTTTGCATCGAAAAGGTTGAAGGTACCTGTTCGTACTGTCTCGGGGTGATGCCTTCAGCCTGAAGCATCGCGTGGGTTTCTGCGTCATTTGTCAGGTTGCCCATTTCAAGCCGACGGCCAATAAAGTCCTGAGGGGTGTAAATTCCGTTATCGCTAAGAGTGACCATGCCTGAGGCTGAATGCTGAAAAATGACCCCCATAGCCACAACGGGTTGTCCGCTGGTTCGGGCCAGCAGTAATTCCGAACCTGTTACTCCGAAATCAGCGTTGCCATTCAGGACCTCTTTCAGTGACGTTTCAGTGGGACTGCCGGGACGAATTTCAACCTCGAGCCCCTCATGTGCGTAAAAACCTTTTTCTTTAGCGGCATAGAAACCCGCAAATTCAAATTGATGAGTCCAGGGTAGCTGTAAGACAACTTTTTCAGCGGCTAAAGCTTGTGCGTGACCGGTGACTACCGGAGCGAAAACAGAAACCAGACAAAAGAACAGAGAGAGACTGAACGATCCAACAGCACGATACATGCGTTATAAATCCTTTAACGAACCTGATGATCAGAATCAGGTTTTGAAGCAGAGGCATATTGCTTAGCAATATAGCAGATAAAAAACACCAGATATAACCTCTGGGTGCGGTATTGACACTCTATTGATGCTGGTCGATCGGGTGAACGCCAAATCGTTCAGAAATGACCCACAGCTTGCAGTGTGGAGGAGACCATTGATCTGAAGAGGTCTTAAAAAAGAAAAGATAATCAGATGCCGAGCGCTATGGGGTCGGCATCTGATGTAGCGGCTTACTGGGAATCGCTTTCTATCGGTGAAGAGGCCGCCACTTTAGGCTGATCCGATTGAGGCTGCTGCAATTTTTCGCCGGAGTGTGATTTTTCACCGGATAGTGTCTGCTGATTGAGCGGGGGCATATCCGAGTGGCCCTGAGCCATATGTATGGTAGACGTCGGGAAGGCGCATTCTGCACCCTTAGACAATACGACATCTAAGACTTTCAGCATCACGTCTTCTTTGATCTGATGATAGGCGATCCAGTCTGTTGTTTTGGTAAAGCAGTAGATAAAGAAGTCCAGTGATGAGCTGGCAAACTGGTTAAAATTAACGATCAGGGTTTGATCCTGGTCGATCTCCGGGTGTGAGCGCAGCATATAGCGGACTTCTTCTGTAATTTCACGCATTTTGTCCGCATCGTCGTAGCGGATGCCAATGGTTTCATAGATTCGACGATTGTGCATCCGGGATGGGTTCTCGACAGCGATAGAAGAAAAACTGGCGTTGGGTACATAAAGTGGGCGCTTATCAAAGGTTCGGATTACTGTCTGGCGCCAGCCGATTCGTTCTACCACACCTTCAATACTTCGGTCGGGCGATCGAATCCAATCACCCTCAGAGAAGGGGCGATCCATATAAATGGTCAGTCCGCCAAAGAAATTAGCCAGCATATCTTTGGCCGCAAAACCGACCGCCATGCCACCGATCCCCCCAAAGGCAAGCACCCCGGAGACACTGAACCCGAGTGTTTGCAGAGCCACTAGGGCAGAGGTAATAAACACGGTGAGCCGAAGCAGCTTGGCAACAGCATCCAGTGTAGTCCTGTCGTAAGGCTTGCCTTGACGGGCTTTCGCTTCAATCAGGTTATGTTCTGCCCGTTTAATCAGACGGGTCAGTGCCATGGCGATCATGGCGATAACGAGAACATCCCGGATAGCCGGAACGGCATCAAAGATTGTGCTTCCTGTTTCCTCTCCGATGATCCGGCAGCTGAAGCTGACCCCCAGTATCCAGAGAATCAGGGTCAGAGGCCGTTGAATGGCGTATATAAAGGCCTCATCCCAGGGGGTGCGGGTTTTGTTCGCAACTTCGTGCAGTTTTTTGAGTAACCGGATCTGCACAATATTGACCAGACCTGTCAATAAAAGCACTACAAAGATCTGGATCACCCAGGTTTCTGCATTAAGAACCTGGCTAGCCTGGTTGATCAATTCGGTTTCAAGGAAATCCTGTTGGGGTATCGCATCCTGATTCATGGTCTGACCTAAGAGTATGTAAGTGCTGTTACAGTGATTCCGGCCCGAGAAGATCAACTCTCGGGCTCAGGGCGCTAATAAAAACACAGCCTTGGTGGGGGGTAAAGTCAGAAGCGGGGAGGCTGGTGATTTAGTCGCCAGATCTCCAGATGGGTTAGTGTCTTTAGAGAGGTTCGTGTTCTTTGAGGCATGAGTGTCTTAATGAGGAATTAGTGCTTTTCTGTCCGGAAAAGCGGTCGATAGTGAAAGCCCTGCACGTAATCGACCCCAAGGTATTGCGCAAACATCAGATCGTTTTCACTTTCAACACCTTCGAGGACAAGCTTCTTTCCACTGGCACGGGCAAAATGGCAAAGCGCATGCAGTAACTGCTCATAATGCTGTTTTTTCTGATTTTTAATCCAGGAGCGATCCAGCTTCAGGTAATCGACCTCCAACAAGATATCGAACGAGAGCATGCTGTTTGGCGCACCAATGTCATCCAGTGCGATTTTGAGACCGTGATCCCGATAGGCCTTACCCATGCCGCTACTGTAGACGGCATCGTTAGCATCGGTGTTTTCGATGATCTCGACCACCAGATGACTTTTTCCTCTGAGTAATTCCAGCAGAGGATTGCGATCATCGTTGCCAAACAGCGCGAAAGCATGGGGATCGATATTCAGAAATAGATTGCTACTGTCAGGCGCTGAGGTGAGTTGCAGCCATTTCATCTGGTATTCCACGTTAAACAGGCTTAGCTCATCGGCGTGCAGTGCCTCAAAAATCAGATCAGGCCGGATCGCATCACCATCCTGATTATAAAAGCGTGCCAGCCCCTCCCAAGCCATAATTTCACCGGATTTAAGATCAATGATCGGCTGATATTCGACACCAAAGCGACGATTCTGGATGATGTCGTACAGAGTGAAGTTGTCAATTCCGGAAAAAATCTCTTTAAACATTAGTTGGTTACTCTATTTATGATAACTATTCTCATTATTGTAGAGGGACCTGGTGATGTCAATTATTGATACTGATTCTCATTAATCCCTGTAAACTATGTTTGTTTTTCTTGGTTGACCGGGGCGTATTGAGTAGAATGCGGCTTTGACTCTCAAGGGTCTGAATTAACTTCACAAAAAGGGTAAAGCTGTGCGCTATCTTGTTTTTGTTACCTTGCTTTGGGCTGTGTCCTTCAGTCTGATCGGTGTCTATCTGGCGGGGCAGGTCGACAGTTATTTTGCGGTACTGACCCGCATCGTTTTGGCAGGTCTGATCTTCCTGCCGTTTACGCGCTGGAAAGGCCTGCCGGGCTCTCTGAAAGGCGGTATTGTGCTGGTTGGTAGTCTGCAGTTTGGGATCACCTACGTCTGCCTGTATCAGTCATTCCTTTACCTTTCGGTGCCTGAGGTTCTGCTGTTTACCATCTTTACACCGCTGTATGTCACTTTGATTGATGATGTGCTGAACAAGCGCTTTACACTGGCACCTTTGGTAGCGACCGCTATTGCGGTAGTCGGTGCAGCTGTGATCCGTTATCAGGATCTGAGTGATGACTTTATTACCGGCTTTTTACTGCTTCAGGTGGCGAATATCGCCTTTGCTGCGGGGCAGGTGGGCTACGCAAACCTGATTAAGCGGCATACGATTGATCTGCCGGCGTGGCGCTTTTTCGGTTACTTCTTCCTGGGGGCTTTGCTGGTGGCGCTGCCCTCATTCCTGGTGTTGGGTAACCCGGAAAAACTACCTTCAACTCCGCTGCAGTGGGGGGTACTGGTTTGGTTAGGTCTGGCTGCTTCCGGGCTGGGTTTCTACCTCTGGAATAAAGGGGCCTGTCTTGTCGATGCGGGTACTCTGGGGATTATGAATAATGCGTTGGTGCCTGCCGGTTTGGTGGTAAATATTCTGATCTGGAATCGTGATGTTGACCTGACTCGTCTGGCGATTGGTGGCGTTATTATTGCGCTTTCGCTGTGGGTTAACGCTCATTGGAACAAGTGGTTTCACTTTGATGATAAGGCGGTGAAGGCCTGATTTGATCGGCGGTTTTTTTCGCGGTCAGCTCTTAAGAAAAAATGGCTCCTTCCGGAGCCATTTTTGTAGTTGTTATTGTTAAATATTATATTTTATTCTTTTAAATTAGTAAGTTATCTGCGTCTTTTTGCCGCGCGGATAATACTCCGAATGCGACATTTGACCGCGCATGCCTGGCGTAGCTCTCTGATAAATTCTCCGCATCCTTTAATTTGATGTGGAAGATCAGATGAATACCCTTTCCAGAATACCGGAACCGGATGCGAATACCGGTGTTGCTCAGTCAAAATCCTCCTATAATCGTCTTTGGCGCTGGCACCTGTTAGCGGGTTTGTATGTCGTCCCCTTTATGCTGGTCCTGAGTCTCACGGGCATTATCATGATGCTCTACAAGCCCGTTATTGAACCCTTGTTTTACTCAGACCTGATCAGGGTATCGCCCACCGAAAATCAGGCCAGGATCAGCTGGCAACAACAGCTGGATCTGGTGCAACAGGCTTATCCGGATGGTGTGGTAAAGCAGCTGTTGTTACCTGTCGATGCGACTGATTCCGTCCGTATTCTGGTTAAGTTATCCGGTGAAAACCAGCAGGTCTTTGTTGATCCCTACCGCGGCGAGATACTGGGCTCTGTTAATAAGGACGCAACGCTTTATGCGCTGGCAGATGATATCCACGGTACGCTGTTGTTGGGAGCATTTGGGGATGGACTGATAGAGCTTGCAGCGGCACTGACTCTTATTTTGTTGGCAACGGGATCGATGATGTGGTGGGCACGCCGAAAGCGCCAGCCCGGTTATTTGCTTAAACCGAATTCAACGCTTAAAGGGCGTATGTCGCTGCGTGAATGGCATACGTTATCGGGTTTTTATCTGACGATTGTTCTGGGGCTGTTTGTTGTATCGGGTCTCTCCTGGACCGGTATCTGGGGGGCTAAAATGGTTCAGGCCTGGAACAGTTTTCCTGATGGTGTTTTCTCCGGTATTCCGTTGTCGGATCAGCGCCATGCGTCACTGAATCCCGGTGTTGAAGAGCAGGTTCCCTGGAACCTTGAGCAGACGCTTATGCCCGCATCAGGTTCGATGGCCGGAAAACCGGGTATTCCTCAGGATACCCCTGTGAATGCTGATAGTGTTATCCGATATGCTCAGGACAATGGCATGACACGTTTTCGTCTGAATCTGCCAACGACCCCTGAGGGGGGTTATACCGCGATTGCTGCAACGATGAGCGGTGATATTACGGACCCATACGCCGACAGAGCTCTGCATATCGATCAATATACCGGTAAGGTGCTGGGTGATGTGGGCTACGAGGATTACAGTCTGTTTTCCAAGGCGATGGCTATTGGTATCCCTCTGCATATGGGGTTGTGGGGTAAGAGTAATCTGGTAATCAATGTTTTGCTGTGCCTCGGTATTATCTTTGTCAGTGTTGCGGGTGTTTTGATGTGGTGGCTGCGTAAGCCAGCAAACAGCAAGTTTCGCCTGGGGGCTCCTTCATCCGGTAAGAAGCGCGGAGCGTTGGTGCTGATCCCTATTATCTGCGGGCTATTTGTGCCGCTGTTAGGAGTCACCTTACTGGCTTTCTGGTTGCTGACCCTGGTGAACAAAAGCGCTTCGGCTTCTTAGATATTGAAAAACAACGGGCTGATCAGTTACTGCAGGTAGGGTTGCAGTAACTGATCCAGTTGTCCGGAATCTTTCATCTCTTTTATGCGCTGATTGAGAAGCTGGTAAAGTGCTTCGCTGTTGTTGATGTCCCGACTTACCAGCATAGTGAAATCGTCTGGTTTGATACCGGGAACGGGTGTGTGATGCCAAACGTCGCTCATCAGCTTTTGACCCGTCAGAGCGAATCCCTGTAGTACTTCGTAGCGCCCCAGAAGCAGATCACAGCGACCGGCAGCTGTCTTACTGAACAGTTGGCTGAAGGTGCGGCTTGTGGTTTCGACATCTTCCGGTGCCAGGCCAAAGTTGTGATAGCTATAGCCTCTGAGACCGCACACTTTATATTTTTGGGCCACTGTGGATGGTGGCTCATTTAGCCCATTGGGGAAACGTGATTTCAGATAGATATAGCTGGGGGTTACCAGGTAGTAGGGCTCTGACATCCGGTAAATTTTAGCCCGCTCTTTTGTTCCTGAGGCGCTCAAAGCCACATCTATCTGGCCGTCTTTTACCATCTCCAGACAGCGCCGCCAGGGCAGCATATGAACCTGATAGTTTTGTCCGGTAGGCTCGAAAATACGGGCCAGAACATCCAGGTCATAACCTTTCACGGTTTTGCCAATTTCATAGGTATAGGGTGGCCAGCCCGCCTGATCGCCACAGAAGAGAATAGGGGAGGCGATGCCGGTTTGCGCAGAGGCTGAAGATTCTGTCGCAGGAGAGGCCGCGGCCACCAATGGCATCATGAAGAAGAGCGCGGATAAAATACAAGCAGAGGTTCTTAACATAAACGCCCTTCCTTACTCGCAAACATGCGATTGTGTTCTCTTCTTCTAGTTATAAGTGAGATATGTCTGTTCAGCAAGAAGATCACCAGCAGGTTATCCCGCTGGTGATGTTATCGGGTGATCAGTCGTAGATGGTTGGAATTGGCTGGCGTTTATGCTGCGTTGCTTTGTAGATACTGACCAGTCGCTCGCTGACTTCTGCAGGCACCGCTTTACCTTCCAGAAAGTCATCGATCTGCTCATAACTGAGTGCCAGAGCGTCTTCATCTGCTTTCTGAGGAGCCAGTTCTTCCAGATCTGCAGTAGGAACCTTCCTAACCAGTAGCTCTGGAGCTCCGAGAGTGGCAGCAACCTGACGAACCTGACGTTTGCTCAGGCCAAACAGTGGGGCCAGATCGCAGGCTCCGTCACCGTATTTGGTGTAGAAACCGGTGATATTCTCTGCAGAGTGATCCGTTCCCAGTACCAGTCCACCCGTTAGTCCTGCAATTTCATATTGAGCCACCATGCGTGCACGGGCTTTGACATTGCCTTTCACGAAATCCAGCTTGGCTGGATCTTCAGGAATCAGGCCGGTGCCATCCAGTGCTTCCAGTGTGCTGGCATGGATGCCTTCAACACCGCTTTTGATATTAACGCTGACGGAGTGGCTTGGCTGAATAAAGGACAGAGCTAACTGAGCTTCGTCTTCATCTTTTTGGGTGCCAAAGGGCAGTCGAACGGCAATAAACTGATAGCCCGACTCAGGGTGTTCTGCATTCAGTTCATTGACGGCCAGTTGTGCAAGTCGGCCGCAGGTGGTGGAATCGACACCACCACTGATACCCAGTACCAGTGTCTTGCAATGGGCGTTCAGCAGGCTGTTTTTAATGAAATCTGTACGACGGCGAATCTCAAAATCCGGATCAATTTCGGGTAAAACCCGCATCTCTTTACGGATGATCTCTTCCATTTCTGGCACCACTTTTTTAGCAGAAGTTTTGTCGGTAGACAGTTCAGTAACTCTTCATATGCCCTGAAATGAATCAGGGCTGTCTTTATGCGCTGTTTTAGTGCGTCAAAAAAAGATGGTTTTGACGTTAATTGTTTGATTATACAGTCTTTATTTCAGAATGGCCTGATTTGTCATTGTACCTTTATTCGGTCGTCATAGGGACTCTGACAGGCTTTTCCTCGGGGATGACAGCTCTGGGTTTTGCTGGGTTTTCCCGAAGTGTTTCTTGGCTCTGCTCGCTCAGCTCCTGTGTTGCTGATGTATAAGTGCAGCCCGTAATGGAAAGACTATAGGTGCATATCAGCAAAATCAGTGCCGTTATGGAGAATTGTTTATTCAGTAACCTGAAACCAGTAGTAACAGAGCGCTTCAACGTTGCAGTCATTTTCAGGTTTTCCTTTCTGTTTTGGGCATAGAATGAAATGCCCCCTTTATTTGTGTGAGCTGATTTCAGGCCAGGGCTTTTTGTATCAGCGCCAGATGCCCGGGCGCGAAGTTGATTTTCAGTGCGGCCGCGTGACCTTTCTCGGACATTTTGCCCCAGGTTTTCTGAATAATGGTAATCAGTTTGGCTTCGCTGTGCTTTTCAACGAAAGGTGCCAGGTAGTGTTCCAGAAAGACTAAACAGATCACATCTTCCAGAGCCTGTACTTCGGCATCCTGTTTCAGACGTTTTTTCTGCAGTAATGCTTTTACACGATCTGCATCCTCATCACTGTAACCGGCCTGCAGCATCAGCTCAGCGGTTTTTTCGCCATGAAACTTGCCCAGCTCAGTACGCCAGTGTTTGTAACCCACGCGCCCTTCCGGATAGTCGGAGCGGGGAATGCTCCAGCGTTGAATATGCTGGCCACGGGCCGCAATCTGCAGCAGTTCAGAGGCATCGGGTGTAAACTCAGACAGACACTGGGTCATGCGTTGACCGTAAAGCCACTCTTTGGCGACAATCCGGCCCTGCCACTCTTCCTGATTCGGATCTTCGTTATTAGCCTGATCGATCAGTTGCAGCACGGCTTTAAGCTTGGCACTCATATCTTGTTCCTTATTTTGCGGCTCAACGGTGAGAAAGGTCGTTGAGGCAGTCATCGCCATATTTGTTAAAGTGTACCATTCCTGCCGATTTTTATAGACGTTCGTGCAAGGTAAAGATGATAAAACAGGACTTCCGGATGGGTTTGTCCGTGGGTCTTTACTGCTACTTTAAAGGGCAGGTTCAAATCACAGGTGAAGGAATATTTAATGATAAGGCCAATTCTTCTGACGTTGCTCTCACTGATGGCTCTGGCGGCCAACTCGGTTCTTTGTCGGTTAGCCTTGTCACCTTCGGATGTGGTTAGTACGGGCCTTGAAGTGGCAACCATCGATCCGGTGAGTTTCACCCTGTTAAGATTGGTTTCCGGTATTGGCATGCTCTGGCTGGTGATGTTTCTGCTGACACTTAGCCGATCACGATCGTCCCTGGCAAAGCCCGTATCGGGAGGCAGCTATAAAGCAGGTTTTATGCTGTTTGCTTATGCCATTGCATTTTCGGTGGCTTATCTGGATCTGGAAACCGGTACCGGTGCTTTGATTCTGTTTGGTGCTGTTCAGCTGACCATGATTCTGATTGGTTGGCTGCAGGGACAGCGTTTGCATCTGATCGAATGGTCTGGTGTTCTGATGGCGTTTGCCGGTTTTGTGTATCTGGTGCTACCGGGTTTCAGCACCCCAAGTTTTACCGGTTTTGTGCTGATGACTGCGGCGGGGATCGCCTGGGGTTGTTACACGTTGCTTGGGCGTGGCTCGGCGACACCGGCTCTGGATACTGCCCGAAACTTTCTCTTTACCTGGCCCTGGTTGCTTGTACTGACACTTTGGTTATTTCTGCAAGGGGGCAACTGGCAGGCGCAGGGCGTCATTCTGGCGCTGGCTTCCGGAGCGATCACGTCTGGTCTTGGCTATGTGATCTGGTATGCAACATTACCTTATTATACGGCTACTCAGGCTGCTGTATTGCAGCTTTCGGTGCCCGTTATTGCAGCACTAGGCGGGGTGATCTTTGTGGCAGAGCCTGTCACGTTTACCCTGATGGTTGCGTCTCTGATGATTCTGGGTGGTATCCTGCTGGTGATAGCCGGGCGTTAGTACCTGCAAAAGGATGCCCGTTAAGCCCAGGCTTAACGGGCCGCATACTGTTGCACCCGTCTGTTATTAAATGGGTGGCTGGCCGCAGGCGCTGCGGAACATATTGCACTCAAACCGCATGCATTGAGTGAAGATTTCAATCGCTTTCTGGTGGTCCAGCTGATCTGCGTGTGCGTTAATAAAATCGGCCATATCCTTCGGAGCTTCGGCCACCTGATTCGCTTCAATCCAGGATGCATAAAGATTATCCGGGGTTGCGTCCGGAGCCAGTGACAGACCGATATAGGTCCAGAGTGAGATACAAGGGGTCATGGCAACCACAAAGTAGAGTGGGTCCAGGGTTTCAGCAATGCTGTGCTCATAGTCAGCATAGGCCTGGGCCAATTCTGTCAGCTTTACTGCTTTCGGATCACCGATATGCCAGCCGGCAAATACCTCAGCGTTATAGTCCAGATAGTCTTTTTGCCGGGCGATGCAGAAAGCCCTGACTTCCGGATCATCGGCTTTGGGGATCACAATACTGTAGTCATCGGCAGAGTAGCTGCAGTAGGCTGCATCCAGTACGGTGAACTGACCGTACTGGTCGGGGTTCAGGTTGGAATGAGCAATGCCCTGAACAAAGTCAGATGCAAGGGCTGCCTGCTGATATTGAGTGGTTGCCGCCCACATCTGGTCGTAAAGGGTTTCGCCGTTGGTGGTGCCTTGCTGTAGTACAGGTTTGTGTTTAAAGGTATTTGCCGGCAGTCGGCTCCGGGGGGAGTTGCCCAGGATGTTTGCAGTTTGGTGAGTCATGGCTTTACATCTTCCCTGTTGGTTCAGAATTTGCCAGCAGTTTTTATGCTGATCTCTATCGATTAAACCAGACTAAAACCCAGAAGCTGTGACTGGCAAGTAAAAAGCAGTTACAACAATCCTGCGAACTTTATTAAATCCCTGCTGTATAATGAGATCCGAACCCAACACCTGATGCTTTCGGCGTCAGGTGTTTTTTATTGGCTCGATTTTTTATTCGTAGTGTTCCCCGTTAGTCGGAATGACCGTACGGGACGACGACAATTGACTGAAACTGGTGTAATCACTGTGATGGGCGTATCCCAACCAGTGTTAAGGACAATGAACATGCAAAACACGCAGCCTGACATCATTATCTCTGAATCCGATGCAGAGAAGCTGGATGAGCTGTTAGCAAAGGTTTCTCAAAAGGATTTTCCGGGAAAAGATAATCTTGAGAAGGAGCTGGACCGAGCGACTATCGTGCCGTCATCTCAGATTCCGGCGGATGTTGTCACCATGAATTCCAGAGTACGTTTTAACGATGTGAACTCGGATAAGAGCTTTACCATGACGCTGGTGTACCCGAAAAATGCCGGTCAGGAAAATACCGTTTCGGTACTGGCACCTATGGGCTCTGCACTTTTGGGTTTGTCGGTTGGACAGCAGATCAGTTGGCCTAAACCGGCCGGTGGGGTGATGCAGGTTGAAATAGAAGAGGTTATTTATCAGCCGGAACGTGATGGTGTCCAGGCCTGATTGATCCGGGTGCTCTCTGCAAGTCGATTTGGGCACTTACAGCAATAAAGCAGTGCCAATAAAAAGGCGGGATGCAACAGATTAAGTCTCTGCTCCCGCCTTTTTCGTTTTTGCTGTTACAGCCCATCAAGAGCCGCTTCTGATGATCAGTAGAACTGAGCTCCCACCAGCAGGAAACCGAACATTAGCGTGCTCACTAGCGCTGTCAGGCCCCCCGGCGTCACATAGGCCATTTCACCCTCCTGACGACTGCGCCATACCATAGCCACCGGAATAAAGATCGCCAGTACGGTAAGTGCCAGACCGGCATAGCTGAGTGCTTTCAGGAACTCACCCGGTGCACTGGATGCCATAATCAGCGCAGGAACCAGTGTCAGAATGATCGCAGGTACTTTGCCGTCGACCACAGGCTTCTGATCACACATCTCACGGATAAAGCCGAACAAAGACAGTGCCACACCCAGGAAAGAGGTCAGCAGAGCCATCGCTGCGAACAGTTTCAGGACAGAACCCAGACCCGCGCCACTTTCACCCAGTGCCGTCACCAGTTGTTCTACACCGTTCAGACCAGCCAGTTGCTCAGGTGCAACCGCATTCATGCAAGCCCAGAACCAGGCGATGTAGCACACCAGAGGAATCAGGCTGCCTAAGATAACCACGTTGCTGAAGTGCTTGCCTTCACCATCTTCGGTGTAGCTGACCAGCGGTGGAATCACCACCATAAAGCCGAAAGAGGTAAACAGAACCGGCAGCGCCGCCATGATCTGAGCCTGAGTATCGCCGGCCTGCGCCGCGGTTAGGCTGGTCTGATGGGCGGTATCCGGAGCCAGAGAGGCAAGGGAGTATAGGGCAATCACCATAGCGACCAGCATGATCGCAAAGAACAGGCGATTCAGACGGTCTACAGCACCGGTACCCAGAACAATGGTGATACCCGCAAGCAGGGTAAACAGGGTGCGGCTGAAGCCCAGACTGACATCCAGCCTCATATATTTCAGGGCCACCTGCAGCAGTTCGCTGGCACCAAGAATATAAGCCATCAGCAGGAATACCAGCAGGAAAATCATACTGGAGTTAGTGATCAGTTGGCCGAAGCGCCCCAGCCATTTACCGGACATTGCGTGCATGTTTTCACCGGGGTGGTGATTCACATTCACTTCCAGCAGTAACAGGGCGGCAAGAGTCGTAAACGCCCAAACAAAAAACAGCAGACCGAGACCCAGACCAAAGCCCAGTGGAGCCAGAACCATAGGAATTGCGAGCATGCCCGCACCCAGTGCAGTCCCTGCCACCAGCAGTGTGCTTCCTAAGAAACGAGTGGATACCACGTTGTTCTCCCAATGTTGTCTTTATTATGAAGTTGTGAAGAGGTGGCGATACTAGCGAAAAGGTTATTTTCAGGCTAGTACTTTGTTGTATGTCAATATTGCAGTTGATTATGCTGTCTGCTTGTTTTCTGTAGGGTGATCATCTGGTTTTTTCTGTTTTCACAGCAAGTGGATTCAGGTCGGAAGTCCTGCAAAGCCCTATGATTAAAGGCCTGAAGGAGGATGCTTGGCAGTCCGGATTGATCGGTTAGAGGGTGTTTTAAAGCGATACTTGGCAGCCATTATGGCTGCCGATTTTGTATCGTAAAGAAAATTTTACGAAGTGACATTTTGTTAAATGTTAAGCCTGCGGTGATCCTTAAAGCTCGACAATCAGTTTGCCCTGATTACCACCGGTAAACAGCAGATTCAGACCACCTACCGCTGAGGTTAAGCCTTTCAGGGTATGACTGCGGTACCGGATCTTGCCTTGCTGAACGTAAGGCACCAGAAGCTCCAGCAGTTGCGGTACTTCATGAAAGTGATCCGGCATGGTGAAGCCCTGAATGTGCAGACGTTTTTTGATGATATTCATCCAGTTTGGGCCGGGTGCCGGTGTTGCTGCCGTGTAGTCAGCGATCATACCGCAGACGATGATCTGGCCATGGGCGTTCATGCGCTGATAGATATGCTGCTGAATCGGGCCACCGGTGTTTTCAAAGAAAAGGTCGACGCCGTCAGGTGTCAGTTCTGCCACCCGTTCCGCCAGATTGTCGGTTTTATAGTTAATGGCACCATCAAAACCCAGGGTGTTCACAATCCAGTCGGCTTTATCGTCGCTGCCAACCACGCCGATAACCCGCAAGCCCTCCGCTTTGGCCAGCTGACCGACGATAGAACCAACAGAACCCGCGGCACCGGTAACCACCAGTGTCTGACCGGATTTAGGCTGACCGATACGTAGTAGTCCCTGGGTGGCTGTCAGACCGGGCAGTGACAGAACGGAGAGCACCATATCGGCAGGCAGGTTAGGGTCTACTTTGTTAACGCCCTGACCATTGCTGACAGCATATTCCTGCCAACCAAACATCCCGGTGACCTTATCACCTACAGCAAAATCCGGGTGCTGAGATTCAATCACTTCAGCATAACCGCTGGCGCGCATCACATCGCCCAGTTCAACCGGTGGGATATAGCTTTCGCGGTCATCCGACATCCAGCCCAGCATCGCAGGGTCCAGAGACATGTGGCTCTGTCTGATCAGAATCTGGCCTTCAGCAGCTTGTGGCATGTCGTTGTGTTCTATCTGAAAAAGTTCAGCCGTTGGTGCGCCCTGAGGGCGTGCAATCAGTTTGATCTGAGTGTTCTGTGTCATGTGTCATCTCACTTTGTTTTGAGTCCGGCAGGCTTGCTGCCGCTTGATCGATGAGGTGATTATATCGGCTGAATATTTATGATATAGGCGCTAAAATAGAAATGATATTTGTTAAAAAAGCAATAATGAGGGGTTGGGAGAGGTTGGATGGATCAACTTAAGGCGATGCGGTACTTCGTAAAAGTGGCTGAGACCGGCAGCTTTACTCGAGCTGCTCAGCATTTTGATGTGCCGGCATCATCTCTGTCCCGCCGTGTCGCCGATCTGGAAAACCATCTGGGAGCTGTGCTGCTTAAAAGATCAACCCGCGTGGTACGCCTGACCGAGATCGGCAGGCTGTATCTGCAACAGGTACGGGATATTCTCTCCCGATTGGAGGCCACCGATGAGCTGGTGGGTAGTTATCAGAGTAAGCCGATGGGGCATCTTAAAATCAGTGCAACGGTTGGTTTTGGCGAAACCCTGCTACTGCCTGTTATGGAGGCGTTTAATGCCCGCTATCCCGACATTGTGCTGGATATTGAGCTAAGTGATGCCCTGTCCACCTTAGGCCGTGATGATGTTGATATCGCTATTCGCGGTGGCTATGTGCCGGATGAGCGGGTGGTGGCGGTTAAGCTGCGGGATAATCGTTTTATTCTGGCCGCTGCCCCGATCTACCTTGAACGGGAAGGGATGCCGGGAGATGCGCAAGAGCTGAAAGAGCATGCCGGGCTGTTTTATCGGACACCGGTGGGCATGCTGCCCTGGATCAGTCAGATCGGGGGCGAGTGGCAGGATGTATCACCCCGAAAAGTCGCTGTCAGTAATGCCGGGCGCTGGCTGATCGATAAAGGGATTCGTGGTGAGGGGTTGCTGATGCTGCCCCGCTGGGCGCTGCAAGGTGCTCTGGACAGAGGTGAATTACTGGAGATCCACTTGTCACCGGAGGTGGGTGTAACCCGAAGTGAAAAGCTGGGCATCTACTTGCTCTATGCTCAGAATCGCTACCAGGTGCCCAAGATTAAAGCCGCGGTGGACTTTCTGGTGGCGCGTTTGTCTGCCTGATTCGAAGATAAAAAACGACTCCCTCTTCAGAAAGATGAAGAGGGAGTCGTTTATCGGTTTAGCGAGGCGTTACAGCGTAAACTCTTCCACGGCGTAGTCCGGTAACTGGTCTTTTTCCGGAACCGGAGTTGGGTTTCCGTCCTGATCCAGTGATACAAACTTAAAGATCGCCTCGGTGACTTTCTCCCGCAGGCCGATCTGACCCCGGCGCACCCAGGCTTCAACGTGAATTTTCATCGACGTTTTGCCAACTTCGGCAACATCGGTATAAACCCCCAGAATATCGCCCACTTTAACCGGGCGGATAAAACTCATTCCCTCTACCGCAACGGTAACAACACGCTGCTGAGCACGCTGACTGGCGCAGATACCGGCTGCAATATCCATCTGAGCCAGAACCCAACCGCCAAAAATATCACCGGAAGGGTTGGTGTCCGCTGGCATCGCCATGGTGCGGGTCGTTAAGCGACCTTTAGTTTCTTGTGTCATAGAAGGTTCCCCAACCTAATATCTATGCCCTAACCCTGATATCTCTGGGTAGACGCATCTTGCTTGTAATCGGTTGATTGTAACTCAGGAAAATAGGAAAAACCGAATAAAGACAGTTGGGTATTCAGAAAAATCAACGTTTTCCAGTCTATTCCACCTCGTCTTAACTCATGGGGCAACAGAGTCAAGAGTTAACCCTGTAGATGGCAATTAAAGCATTGCTACCCTATATAACTGCTGGACGTGATGAAGAGACTACATCTGTCTGAACAGATGGGCGTTATTACGACTGACAGGGAGTATCCGGCCAGAATCCTGCAGTGTTACCGAATAATGGCCCTGATCATCCCGCTCCGCCATCGCGATTTTGGCGACCTGAACGATGACGGCTCGGTGGATCCGCCAAAAGAGGGTACTATCCAGCTCCTGGGTTAACTGCTTGATGGTTTTCCGGATCAGATACTCCCCTTGATTGGTGACAACGGTGGTGTATTTGTCTTCGGCAATAAAGCATTGGATCTCATCCAGCTGAACAATATGGATTTGATTGCCGCGGGTGGCGTTGATCCAGCGTAGCGGCGCAGTTTTAGCGCTTTCAGAGGATATTAGCCGTTGCAACTGATCGGCATTAAGTTCATAACGAACATCCTGTTGATCCCGTTTTATGATGCGTTTAATACACTGATACAGGCGTTCTTCCTCAATAGGCTTCAGAATATAATCGACAGCTTCATGCTCAAATGCGGTTACGGCATGTTCATCATAGGCTGTGACGAATACGATATGTCCCTCATAGCCGCTTTCTCTCAGTAGCTTTGCGGTTTCAAGGCCACTGATACCGGGCATTTTAATATCCAGAAAGACCGTGTGAACCGGCACTTCATGAATCATGTTGACAGCCTCGACCCCTGAACCAAGGGGAATCACCTGATCCAGATCTTCCCATAACTCCTGTAGCATTTTTTGCAGATGGAATCTCAATAAAGGTTCATCATCAACGACCATCACGTTCATGTCTTTATCTCCGGATGTGGGGCAACTGGCCATGATAGGGTTGCGATGCATCCTGTGATCTGGCCATTGCTGTCTGTCTGGTTGACCAGCTCCAGTTGAGCTTGCTCCTGATACAGCAGGGCCAGTCGTTGGTGGATATTTTTCACGGCAATGCCATGTCCTTTCGGGGGCAGGCTCTGGTAGTTATGCGCCAGCCCAGGCCCGGTGTCGCTTATGATGACCTGGCACCGATCCTGAGTAACCGTCACCGTTATGATGACATCACCACCTTCCAGTGTGGGTTCAATACCATGGATAACCGCATTTTCAACCAGCGGCTGAAGGGTAAACGGTGGGCAAGAGGCCAGGCTTGTATCTCCTTGAACCCTGATATCGAAGGTTAACCGTGAGCCCATACGTACCTGCTGAATCGCGAGATAGGACTCGACCAGCTGCAGTTCTTCCTCCAGAGGAATGACCTGCCGCTCTGCCTTGGTCATCGACACCCTCAGTAAACTGGTCAGGCTATCCAGTACTTTCTTGGCCTGCTGAGGTTCAACATCAATCAATACCCGGATGTTGGCCAAAGTATTAAAGAGAAAATGGGGCTCAATTTGGGACTGCAGGATCTGATAATTGGATTCGGCCAGCTCTTTTTCCTGTCTGAGGGATTGCTCCCTTTGAGCCTGCAGCTCCCGTTGTTTACGGGTCACCCTGTGGGAATTATAAAAAATATAGGTGACCAGCAGGCTGAAGAGGATTTTAAGAATCAGATCCGATGCCGGAGCATTACGCACCTGCTCGAAGGAGTCATACATCTGATACAGCAGGTGAAGGGTGCCAATGATAACGCCAATTGAGTAGCCAATAACGGTCGCGATCAGTATTGAGGTTTTATCCCGCAAATAGTGAAGACTGACCCGAATGGCACATAGACAGGATACGCCAAAGACTAACGATACTTGCAGAGTCAGCCAGAAGCCGCCTGCATCGGTAAACCAGATCACCAGAGCGATGATATAGCAGATAGCGATGGTCTGAACGCTGTCCCGCAAGAGTTCATGTCGTCGCCAGAAACTCAGAAAGGCGTTACCCATCGCTAGTCGTCCTTATTCAGTAGCATAAAAAGTCCGGTTGAAAGGAACCAGAGTATACAGCCTAAACCAAAGGCTGCGCCCAGTTCAGTTAATGCCGGGATGGCAGTGGCAAGGCCGCAAAGGCCGATGGCTAAGGCTCCCAGACGTGCAGAACCGGGCAAGCAATTGTTTTTAGCACTGGCAAAGAAAAGCAGGATCAGCCAGACACCCCCAACAATCTCATTACCGCCACCTAAACCATTCACCAGAATTTGTACGCTTACCCAGGCATGATGTGCCGTTTCCGGGGCTGTTGTATGTAGCTCAATACTCATCGCATGACCGACATTAGCGATCATTCCGGCAGCGATAACTAAACCGACCCAGATATACGCCACGGTAGCAGTGGCCTGAGACAACGGGGATTTAGGCAGAAGGCTGTTTAAACCGGTCTGCAGACCCAGTAAAGCGAAGCCAAAAACAACATAAATTACAAAGTACCATAGATAAATCATAGCCTGATGCTGGCTCAGATAGATCAGTTGCTCCTCAACACTTGTACTGAGATTGCCATACTGAATATCGGTCATGAGTACAAGGTAGTAGGCCATACCAAACAGAAAGGTAAGTGCGGCGATAATGGCGCTGATACCACCGTTACGGACATAAGAGTTCATCATCAGTTTCCTTTAACGGGATTATTCAAGGTGCTGCTGAAATTGCATGCCTAAATAGCGTAGGCTGGCCGATTTATTGTTGATGGATGCAGTGTTGTCTTGTATGACCTGTAAACTGTCGCCACTGCTTCGGGTCAGACCGATGTTGACGGCCCGGTCCTTAGAGGTCGGGTTAAAATAAAGGATTTGCTGATAACCATTGATCTCATTAAAAAGGGTCAGCTGCAGAATCCCGTGGCTCTCTTCAAGCTTAATTTCGCTGAACTTGTACAGCTTATCCGGGTTGTTGTGCGTATAGCTGCCCAGCTTCCTTTTCCACTGTTCCGGCAAGGTTGAGAGTGAATATTTCTGCGCCACCACACCACCATTTTGCTCCTTGATCACTATTTGTCCCTGATATTCCATAGGTATCAGGCGAAACTGAGCAAAGAAGCTATTGTCGAAGGAAAAAATACCCAGTGCCTTGTACTCAACGCCCAAAGTGCCATCTGCATAGGGGATCAAAGCAACTTCACCCTCTTTATTCGATGCAATGAGCTGGCCGTTTTGCACCGTTACCTGAATCTCCCCCAGTGCCGGAGAAATATAGCGGCCACTTAAGTATTGCTGTTTTTGTGGCGACAGGGTCATTCTCTCTGCTTCGGGTTGGCTTGGTGTCGGCCATCGTTGCCCTGTTTTGGCCTCATAAGCCAGCCGGGTTGTTTGTTCTGCTATTTCAGTCACGCTTTCATAGGCTTCGGCAGAGTTGGCCAATACCACGACGGCTAAATCCTCTGATGGCAGGGTAATCAAAGAAGAGTGGAAGTAGTGGGTGGCTCCACCGTGCCACCGGACTGTTTTTCCGGACAGTGCAGGGCGCGGGTAAAACAGAAACCAGGCCAGTCCCATGGGCATATCTTTGTAGAGGTGAGACTGACTGTTCTGAGGTGTCACCATCTGATTAAACGCACCGGGGGAGACTAAGCGTTGAACTTGCCCTTTTTGATCCTGATATTCACCGTCCCGCAGCATAACCTGAGCGAATGTCGCTAAATCCCGGGCGCTCATGGCAATGTCTCCGGCGGCTGTGTCGCGAATTTGTGGATAGCTGTGGGCATCCAGCTTGCGGTAAGCCTGTGCCAGGTTTTTATCGTCAACACCCACGATGGCATGTTTAAGCCCTAGTGGAGTGAAAATGTTCTCTTTCAGATAGTCCGGGTAGGTTTTCCCGGATACCTCCTCGATCACCAGGCCCAGCAAGGCGTAGCCAACATTGGAGTAACTGAATACTTCCCCAGGTGCATATGAGAGGTACTGCTCGTTCAGCAATGGAATTAACTGGTCCAATGCCTCACTGTCGGCAAAACCGTTCCATATATCCGATGGCAGCCCGGAATGATGGCTAAGTACCTGTCGCACGGTGACTGAATCCGCATCGAAATCGGACTGCAGATTCAATTGCGGCAGGTATTGTTGCAGTGGAGCATCCAAAGCAATTTTTCCTGAGTCAACCAATTGTAATATGCTGACTGCGGTGAATAGTTTAGTCACTGAGCCGATCCGGTAGAGCGTATTATCTGAAGCGGGGGTATCTTCTTCCCGGTTAGCCATTCCGCTGTGGTGAGAAGCGATGATCTTATTGCTATCGAGAACAACCACTGACACAGCAGCAATATCATGCTGACGACGCTTTTCTGCTAATGCCCAGTCCACATAAGCATTGAGATAACTAAAATCGCCTTTATTCAGGTGTTGTGGTTTTTCTGGTGCAACAGAGCAGCCGCTCAGTATGGCCAACATTCCCAGCAAAAGTAGGGTTTTCATAGGGTTTCCTCAAAACTGGTAGAAAAGAGAAACAGAGCCCATCCAGTAGTTGTCGCGCTCGACAATACTGCTGTCACTGATGCCTTCGCCTAAGCTGTTGAACGCCATTGCTGTAGCAGTATGCCATCCACCGGACAGCTTATAGATATGGGTCAGAGACAGATTTGAGGTTATGCTGGCCTTAGCGTTGTAAGCCTCAATAGTGGGGCTGGCCTCGGCCTTGCTGACACCGTAATAGTAGTCCACTAATTTTTCAGACTGATACTGGAGACCTGCCTGAGGAATAAAGATGCCACCCAGCATCTGGATCTGGCGGGAAACACCAAACCCCAATTCATAACCCGCGTGTTTATCCATCAGATCGGCGCTGATAGAGGCACTGAAGTCAGCCCAAGGTGTCATCTGTACCCAGTTGATCATCAGCTCGCCGGTTTCGTCCCGCTTGGTTAACCCGGCCAGCTCTTTGTTGTCCGTAGCATCAAAGCTCGACTCACGCAGAGTTAATACAAAACTGAGTGCACTGGTTGGTGTTAAGGCGGTTGTTATGCCCAGCCCGTCCGGATTCAGAGTCAACATGCCGTATTGCAACTCGGCATAAGGAAACAGCTGGTTACTGTCATCTTCACCTTTCACATGGCTTTGAATGTGAGCGGCTCCTATACCCACATTAGCGTTGAATTCCGCAGCGAAGGTATTTCCGGTCTCTACGGCCAACAGCGCAGTGGAGAAAAAGAGTGCAATTGTTTTGCGATTCATAATCGTGTCCCATCAACGGTTACAGAGAGCAGCAGGTGCTGCGATGGGGAACACTTTGTCATGACATCTGAGCATGAATTTCTTTAACCGATAATTGGTTAAAAAAACGAACAAGTGGCAGAAATCAGGGATAAATGGGTTGGCTTGTGTTGCTGCGGCTCTTCGAAGGTCTGGAAATTCTGATCGGGCAGGTAGGGGGTTAAGTTTGTCTTAAGCTTTATGGACGAAACTGTGCCGATTGCTTTCGCGGAGTATTACTATGTCGGCCTGTTACAACGTTATAGCCAACCTGATGCAGACCTTATTACGGATAATTAAAATCGACCTGCCTGTTATGATAAAAGGGGTGGGCTGGGTACCGCTTAGCTTTGTCTTTCTGGTTGTACTCTTTTTCATTTGGCCGGAATTAGATCTGTTGGTCAGCGGTCATTTTTTTGATTCTGTAACTCGAAGCTTTCCCGCTAATCAGGAAAGCTGGGTCAGGTTTATCTATGTCGTCTTCAAAGATATGCCGTTATATCTGGTGCCAACACTGATCATTGCTACTGTGATTTCATGGTTGGGGCTTGCGCCGAAAAAGTTACGTACCAAGCGGCACAAGTTGCTTTTCTTACTGTTATTTTTACTGATTGGCCCGGGATTACTGGTTCATGCAGGCTTTAAAAATAACTGGGATAGAGCAAGGCCCCGTAATGTGGTGGAATTTGGTGGTCAACAACATTTTTCACCTGCTTGGATAATCAGTGATCAATGCGATACAAACTGCTCTTTTACCAGTGGCCATGCCGCGATGGGCTTTGCTTTTATCGCTTTGGCCTGGGTCTGGGAGTGGCAGTTGGGGTTGTTAGTCGGTGTCATTCTTGGCTTATTAGTCGGAGAAGTACGAGTGATTCAGGGTGGGCATTTTCTGAGTGATATTATCTTCTCAGGCTATATCTGTTACTTCACCGCCTGGGTGCTGGCAAAAGTGATTTTGCCTAAAGAGCAGAATCATCAGTTGTTGCATCAGAGTCACTGATGTAGACCAGTGACTCATCAGATATGCCGATTAAGACAGGCTATCTGTTGGGCAGATATTAAAGCATCAGACCGACCATGGAGGTCAGCTTTTCCAGCCAGTGCTGATCGGTTTCATCGAAGTCACCTAATTGGTCGCTATCAATATCCAGTACCCAGGCGACTTCACCGCGCTTAAAGATCGGCAGAACAATTTCTGATTTGGATTCACTGGCACAGGCGATATGGCCGGGAAACTCATCAACATTCGGTACGATCAGGGTTTTTCGTTGCTCAAAGACCGCACCGCAAACCCCTTTACCCTTGGGGATGCGGGTGCAGGCTACCGGTCCCTGAAAGGGACCAAGAACCAGCATATCCGGCGTTTCTGCCCGATAGAACCCAACCCAGAAAAATCCCATCGCCTGTCTAAGGGCGGCGCTGATGTTGGCAAGATTGGCGATCACGTCATCTTCGGTGCTGACCAGTGCTTCAATTTGCGGCAGCAGGCTTTGGTATTTCTGGGCTTTGTTGCCCTCAATTACAGTGATCTGTTCTGACATGTGCGACTGAATCCTTAATTAAGTCGTTTATCTCATGACCGGTATGGTGACCCCTGATCAGGCTCTTCAGGTGGTTAATCTAAGGTCTTAAGATTAAAGTCGTAGATAAAAATGAATACAGAATAGTGTTTGCTGCGTATATCGACAAGTAGGTTTCTGCGAATCACAGGTTGAATGAGGCACTTCTATGCGACTGATAAGTCATTATTTTATAAGCAAAGTATTCGGTTCTACCGCCTGGATTCGTAGAATATCGGCGGCTTTTATCAGCTGTTTAATAGCGTTTCTGATGCCGCAAAGTGCTTTGGCTGATATGACATTACGTTTTACCCCGGATCAGATCATCCGTTGGGAAGCCAAGGAGTTTGAAGGTTTTACCGATTATCGGCTGATCCGGGATGCCCGGCAGCCAGCCATTAAAGCGAGTAGCAGGGGCACGGCATCCGGCCTCTTTTATGAAACCGAGATCGACCTGAATAAAACACCTTATCTTAGCTGGCGCTGGAAAGTAACCGGACTACCGGAGCTGCAGGATGAGCGCATCAAAAAAGGGGATGATTTTGCTGCCCGGGTTTATATCGTGGTGAATGATGGCTGGACGTTTCTCAGTACCAAAGCGATCAGTTACGTGTGGTCGTCACAATCGCAAGCTGGTGACGAGTGGCCAAATCCCTTTGCTGGCAGCAGCGCCATGATGGTCTCTGTTC
>NZ_CEYNZH010000027.1:0-40704 GCF_982874595.1 Oceanospirillum sp.
GGTTTTTCTCTATACCTCTCCGATCTTTGCCGCGATTGGCTTGCACTGGAAGGTCGCTGGCGAGCGAATGTCTGCACTGCAGTGGCTGGGTATTTTTATGGCGTTTATCGGGATTGTGATCTCGTTTCTCGGTGGGGGTAATGCTCAGGAGATCAATGAGGATGTTCTTTGGGGCGATTTTCTGGCTCTGTGCGGTGGTGCTGCCTGGGGACTGACAACGGTGGTTGTCCGTTCGACGGGATTGTCGAACCTGCCAGCTAAAGAAACCCTGCTCTACCAGCTTGTCGGTGCTTTTATAATTCTGGTGGCTTGGGCGATCTACGCAGATCAGGCGTATTTTAACCCGACAAATGCAGTATTTCTGAGTCTTGCCTTTAATGGCGTTATTGTCGCTTTTCTGAGCTTTTTGCTCTGGTTCTGGCTGCTGACTCAATACAAGGCGTCACAGCTTGGCACTCTTTCTTTTCTGACGCCTATATTTGGCGTCCTTATGGGAGCCTGGCTACTTGGGGAACCCATTGAAAGCAACTTCCTGATTGGTGCTGTACTGATTATCACAGGAATCCTCCTGGTTAATGCTTCGGGATTGCTGACAAAGTTTTTCCGGAAAAGCATTTGCCAGCCCTGAATAACCGAAGATGAGTCAGCATTAGGATAAGCCGGAAAGCCCTGTTACCCATGCAGGGCTTTCCGGCTTTTGAGTATCAGATGTTAATCGGGCAAAAAACCGATAATGTTTCGGCAAGGGTTTTAACTATGAACTGCTGAGTCTTCTCATCTGGTCCAGTAAACCCCAGAACAAAGCCCTGATTTTTTGTCAGGTATTCAGTCGTCTCGCCGCTTGTCTGGCTTTGTGTGGCGTAGTGATCCGATAGCGGATGCATACGAATATTATACGGTCGCATTGCCGCGGAAATTTGTTGATCCGGCCCCTTTATGCCTCCCTTGCCCTGCAACAGGGTAGCGTTTGATGTTACGAATTGGTTTATAAGCCAGGGTTTCAGGAAGATCAGCAGGTGCATACCTCCCTGAGGCTGTTGCCAGTGAAACCACGGGCTCAGGTGTTGCTCACAAAGGTAGAGCAGATAATCCCGCTTTTGCCGATAATGGCGGCGCATTCGATTGATATGCCGGGCAAATTCACCATTTTTCATAAACTCAGCAACGACCGGCTGCATCGGTAGTGCTGCTGAGCCACCCAGTTCATGCCGTGTCTGCTGCAATAGCGGGTAAAGCTGTTTTGGTGCAACAATAAAGCCCAATCTTAAGCCCCGAAACAACACTTTGGAAAAGCTACCCACAAATAAAACCCGACCGCTTCGGTCAGCCTGCATCAGTGGGATACCACTTTTGCCGTTATAGTGAAATTCATTGTCGTAATCATCTTCGATCAGCCAGCCCTGCTCCGCCTGCAGATAGCTCAGCCACTGCTGTCGGCGCGTATTACTCATGGCGCCTCCCATCGGGTATTGACGGTTCGGGGTCAGTACGGATGCAGTGCTTATTTGTCCGGATAGACCCCCGTCATCGGGCGTGGGGCAGCCTTCTCCGTCAATCTCAAGTTGGCAAAGACGCTGGCCGGGCTTTTTCCAGCCATGGATCAGCTCACGGATTGGAGGATAAGTAGGGTTTTCACAGAGCCAGTGCACCTCTTCCGAGGTCTTTTCCAGTGTATGGTGAATGAGGGTCAGAGCATCCCGACTGCCCGCGGTGACCAAAATCTGTTCCGGTTGGCAACTCAGCCCCCGCAACTGATACAGGTAATCCGCAATCGCTTGTTTTAAAGCCGGCAAGCCTGTCGGACAGTTATCTCCCAGCACCATGGGATCCGGTGTTTGCCAACTGGCGCGCATACTTTTAAGCCAGGCTTGCTGAGGAAATGCCAGAGGGTCAATCCCTGAATTAAAGTTGAGCTGCTCAGGGCGGGGATTCGATTCTGGCGTAACATGGCGCGCCTCGTTTTTTTGGTTCTGTTGAAGCAGAAACGATGCATCATCTGATACAAAGATCCCACTTTTGGTTTTACTGATCAGAATCCCTTCTGCAATCAAACGATCATAACTGTTAACGACTGTGCTGCGGGAAACACCCAGGCTTTCGGCCAGCACACGACTACCCGGAAGGCGGTCTGCAGGCCGAAGGCGACCTTTTCGGATATGTTCAAGAATTTGCAGATATAACTGTTTGTAGCGTGGGCCGTCATCGTTATTCAGCAGAAACTGAAGACTGCTGATGGTATTTCGTTTTTGACGCATAGGGGCATTCCCTAAAAAGAAAAACAGTTCTGGACTGATAAAAAATATAAAAACTGGATATTTTTTATCATACCTGTGGGCCTTAAAGTTTGTACAGGCGTTGCAACAGCACAGGAGAAAATGTCATGCCAAGTAATCAAGCCACACAAACAGCAGGTTCCTCACCATTAAGTCCTACAGACCTGACACGGGTTAGACGCGGCCCTAACAATGCTCAGGATGATCGGGAAGCGATGCTGACCTTTGTCGATCAGTCTTTGCTTTGCTATGTAGGGTTTCAGGTTGGTGGGCAGGTGCGTGTGATCCCGACCTGCCACTGGCGTGAAGGTGATTACCTGTACTGGCATGGTCACAGCAAGGCCGCCAATATTGTTGGCAGTGATCAGGGTGAACAGAAGGTCTGTATTACTCTGGCCAGTCTGGACGGTCTGGTAATGGCTCGTTCAGCATTTCACCACTCGGTGAACTACCGCTCTGTCATGGTGTATGGCGTGCCGGAATCGGTTACCGATCCTGATGAGAAGCTGCGCCATTTCGAACTTTTTGTTGAAAAAATAAGTCCGGGGCGCTGGGCACAGCTCAGACCTGTGACGGAACAGGAGGCTAAGGCAACAGGGATCATGCGTGTAAAGCTGGATGAAGCTTCGATGAAGGTGCGGGTTGGCGGTGTTGCCGATGAAGAGAGTGATCTGGATTGGCCGGTGTGGGCTGGTGTATTGCCTATCGAGCAACGTTGGGCACAAGCTGAGCAGGATGCCGGTCAGTTGGCCAACCCCAAGCTATCGGAACCCCTAAAGACACCGGAATTACCGGACTGTGATATCTGCTGATTGTTGCTGGGGTTCCTCATAATGTTATGAAAGGCCGCATCAGCGGCCTTTTATTTTCTTGAGTTCTTTCTGCAGCTGAGTGCCCTGCTTTTTTGCATCCTGATAGAGGCCCATTACCCGCAGGTACTCCTGTTCTGCTGCATCCAGTTTGCGGCTCAGTTCCGAGATCTCCTTGGCCTGCTCATCTGACAGCGTCAATGCCTGATTCAGGCTTTGCTGTTCTTTCTGCAGTTCATCCTGATGACGTCTGGCTTTCTGTTCTGCTGCATTTAACTGGGATTTAAGTAAGCTGAGTTCCTGTTCATAGTCGGTGATTTGTTGATTTAACTGACTGATTGCACGCGCCTGCTCTGCTGTCTGATCGTGACTCAGGACATTATCTTCTTTTTCACGACTCAACTGCTGCTCAAGTTCTGCACGGGATTGTTCGGTATCTGCCAGTTGTTTTCTCAACCGGATGACTTCCTCCTCCTGACTCTTAATAAAACGGGCTTCCTCTTCTAAACGCTGCTCCGCTTCCAATAGTTTTGCGTGGGATTTCTCTTCTTTATGGTCCGGGCTGGCGGTATCTTTGGCAGCCAGCTTCTGCTCAAGCTTTACTATCATCGCAAGACGTTCATCAGCCATTTGCTGCAGCTGTGTTTTCTCATGGGAAAATGCTTGCTGAAGCTGATCAAGAGCCTCTTGTTTATCCTGATAGAAGGACTGCCATATGAGTTGTTGGCTCTGGCGAAAAATGTCCTGTAAAGCTGCTGGTGGCGGTGGAACCAAAGAGGATGGAGTGGTTGTCTCATCGGTAGCCTGGGTAAAATTACGCAAGGCCTCCAGGCATTGGGTGTAGGGTAAATCTGTCGCCTGATGCAGTTCAGCGGCGGTTATTGAGCTCAATAACCAGCCATCATCCAGCCAGCGTTGAATCTGTTGAGCACAGATATCTTGTAGGGTAGCATCCTGATTCATAGTTCAGCCTTACAGCTTTTTGGTAAGTGGTTTGCTGTTTCTGACTTTTACAGCGTGGTCTTCAATGACCGTAAAAAGTCCCTTGTCAGTTAAAAGCATCTATTGAGGTCGTCTTCTATGCTGACGTGATTATATAACCTGCTAATCCTCTGTATTACAACTAATAATCCGGGGCGTTATCGCACATTGACCAAACGATTCGATGACCTTTATCGCTCAGGTGGTTTGTCCCCTATTTTCAACCTCAGGTTACTCCTCTAAGATGACGACTGATCGTTCCGGCTTATTTATTCCTGCCCCTGCCTCTCTGGATAATCCCTTATATTATCTGCTCAATGCCCGACAGGTGATCGATTGGTGCCTGCTGCATTATCGCGACCTTCTGCTCGAAGAGGAGATCCGACTGCTGGAGACATTTTTGGATCTGCCGGACCCGGCTCAGGGGTTACTGATTCGCCTGATTATGCGTAAGGGTGACCTGTTCCGGGATGATAGTCTGAACTATCCCGAGGTCGGCCATGGTCGTGAGCTGACGATAGCTTTAGAGCAGTTACAAGCGACGACGCTGATTCACCTTAATCCTTCAGTATCTCTTCCCGAACTGACACACCTGTGCCGCAAACCTGAGGCTCTTAGTCTACTGAAAGCCTGTCATGGCCGTTATCCGCTATTGGAACGTGCCCCCGCAGCCAAACACAGCAAATTGCAGCTTATCGGATTTGCGGAGCATCTGTCCGACCGACTGCCTGAAGAGAATAGCCGGCAACCCTTGCAGCTATGGTGGCCACAGGCCCCTTTCCGACTGATTGAGCTGCACTGCAGCTCCTTGTTTGAGCGACTCCGGCTGATGTTCTTTGGCAATCTTTACCAAAGCTGGTCAGAGTTTGTGCTGGCTGAGCTGGGCATCCAAACCTATGAAACCGTGGATTTAAGCCCTGAATCCCGGGCATTTACTCAGCGTGAGATGGTGGATATCTATCTCACGCTTTATCGGGTTCAGCAGGATATTGAGCGTATTAAGGGCTGTCATGAGTCATCAGGTTGGGATGTGGCGTTAACTGATCTGGAAGATCAGTTAGAGCAGCTGGTAACCGAGTATCCGGAGTACCTTTCAGATACAGCGACTCAACGATCAGACTGGTTAGTGCGTCGCTACCAGAAAACCTGCTTCCAGCTTGGCCATTTTGCCGAACGAAGCGGCCTTTCTGATCTCGCCTTAAGCTGCTACCGCAGAAGCCAGGGGGATGATGCTGTGATTCGTCGATTGCGGCTGATGGAAAAGCAAAGTGATTGTGATGCGGATTTTCAGCTTTTGTATGAGGACGCTATGTCAGCGCTCAACAGCTCTCAAAAGCCTGAGCAGCAGTTACTGATCCACCGTATTCTGAAACGTGTCGGGCGTAAGCTCGACCAAGCAGCTTCCGGCACAATAAAGCCAGCGAAGCCGGTAAAACTGAATGAAATAACGTTGACACTATCACCGGATAGCCATCGTCCGGTAGAACCTGTTCTGGTGGACTATCTGGCTGAACAGGGAGAAATCGCTTTTCATGTCGAAAGCCGTTTAATTAACGGCCTTTTCAGCCTGTTGTTTTGGCCGGCCTTGTTTAAGCCAACCCCTGGTGCTTTTTTTAACCCCTTTCAGTCCGGCCCGGCAGACCTGTACCGGGATGATTTTTATACGAAACGGCAAGCGTTAATGGATGAGATATTCACGCGTCTCAGGGATTCAAACGGGTATAAAAGCGAGATACTTAAGCGCTATCAACAAAAAAAGGGCATCAGTTGTAGCCTGGTACACTGGCCCGCTTTGAATGAAGAGCTGTTACAGCTGAGCCTTGAGTTTATCCCCGCACAGCACCTTGATGTTCTGTTTCGGCATCTTTTGCTGGATTTACGGCATCATCGCAAGGGGCTTCCGGATCTGGTGGTCTTCAACCCTGAGACATCCTCATACCGGTTTGTGGAAGTCAAAGCACCTAATGATCGTCTGCAGGACCACCAGCGTTTGTGGTTAGAGAACATGCAGAGAGAGGGAATTCCTGCAGAGGTGGTTTATGTTCGCTGGCGGGATTCCTGAGCAATAATGGCCCTGCCCAGCCGATGAAAATAATCGTGAAAGGCCTGGTTGATTCTGGTTCGCTCTTCTCCGGCAGGATAGAGCCCGTGTTGAGCCTCAAATGAAGCTTTAGTGCCCTTGACCAGAAAGTTATTTTTAATGGATGAGTCCTGTACAAAAGCCTCAAAGGCCCGGGCGCAAAGCTCTTCGGGTTGGCTGTAATAGTTTAACCCTGCCGCTTTATCTGCCAGCAAAGAGCACCGGAACAGTTCACTGGGCTGTTCACCACTGCTATCGAGCATCACGGCCGAAAAACAATCGCTCAGCTTGCGGTTTAGCGTGTGAGGAATAAGATCCTGCTCCCCCGCTCCCTGATTCAGCCAGAGCGATGAAGCAAACTGAATCCCTGACGCAGTCATAAAGGCTTTATCGGCCAGATAATGATCGAGAGCATGAAACCACTCATGGGCGATACTGCCCGGCCCAGCATTTTTAGCCAGGGCAAAAGCTCGTTGATTTGGAGCGTAATGAGCAGCAACACCGGGTCTGCCCCCTGTGCCGTAATGTAGCGCAAGGGTACCCCGCATTGAGATCACGCTTTCCGGAACACCCAGAATCAGCATCAGATCACAGAGCGCATCATAAAAACGTCCGGCAGCTGCCTGCTTCTCTTTCTGGGTGACCCAGCGACCAATTTCTATCGAGCGAAAATCGAAACGACGGCGCATCTGTATAAAATCACAGTGCTCTCCGTCAGGCCTGTGATCGGGCCCGGTGCGGTAAAAGCGCTTAGCTTTTTCCTCTGGAGAGGCGGTATGTGCTGGGCTGGAGAGAGATTCAGGCATATTCAGGTTCTAAAGGACTGGTGTCTGGCATTGATGGAATAAGTTGCATCTGTTTTTTTGTACAGTGGTGGGATTTTAGCCTAAAAAAAGCCCTTCGGCACCTGTAAGCGCAGATGCACGAAGGACTTTCCCACTCCGTCAGGAGAGTTCCGGGTTAACGCCTTAACAGAGCGTCTTCACCTTCCTGTACGTGTTTTTGGCGCTCAATTTCCCTGAGGCGTTCTTCCTCTTTTTCCTGAGCTTCTTTCAGAGCCTTTTCCTCTGCTTTCTGTTCCGCTTCTTCTGTGACCGTTTCGATATCATCGGTAACCGCCCATGGCTCTGCCGGAGATGGGCTCAGCTCACCATGGCGAGGCGCGAAGCGCTCATTAGAGAGGGCTTTAAGCAGGCCGATTACCATACAGATCACAACCACAGAGAAAGGCATCGCCGCGGTAATTACCGCTGATTGCAGTGTATCCAGTCCCCCGGCAAGCAGAAGGACAGCGGTCAGCAGTGCCAGAAAAATACCCCATAAAATACGGTGTATCGACGGAGGATCTGCATCACCACCGGACAGAATCGTATTGATCACCAAAGTGCCGGCATTGGCTGAGGTGATCAGATAGGTTCCGATCAGTACGATCAGAAGCGTTGAGATCACAGGGCTAAACAGACCCAGATCCATACCTTCTACGGTGACAAAAAGCGCTGTAGAAACATCATTTTGAACCGCTGCAATCACACCGCCTGAGCCAAATAACTCCTGATAGAGTGCGGTGCCGCCAAACAGGCCGATCCAGACGATGGTGATAATGGTCGGCACCAGCAGTACCCCCATGACAAACTCACCAAAGCTGCGGCCACGGGAGATACGGGCGATAAACATTCCCACGAAAGGTGACCAGGCCAGCCACCATCCCCAGAAGAAAACGGTCCAATCAGACTGCCAGCTGTCACCGTGGGTTACGTTGGTATGGAAGGTCATGCGGATCAGAGACTGAATATAGTCACCGGTCGCCTCAATGGTTACCCCAATCAGATACTGGGTTGGTCCCAGCAGCAGCATAAAGAGCACGGCAGCTATACTGAGCCAGAAGTTCATTTCAGAAAGCAGACGAACACCTTTGGATACACCGGATACAACCGATGCAGTGGCGATAAACATAATCACGCCAATGACGGTGAGCTGAAGTGTTGCCGAGTTCTCAAGGTCGAACACCTGATGCAGCCCCGCGTTCATCTGCTGAACACCCAGCCCCAGAGTTGTTGCGATACCAAAAACCGTACCAAACACGGCCAGCAGGTCGACCAGATCCCCCAGAGGGCCCCTCACCCGCTCGCCCAGAATAGGATAAAGCACGGATCGTACGGTGAGTGGCAGATCATGACGATAGGAAAAATAAGCCATGGTTAAAGCGACAAAAGAGAAAATTGCCCAGCCATTAACCCCCCAGTGGAAAAATGACAGTCGCATCGCCACCACCGCTGCATCAGCCTCAGATGTACCCGGCAGAACAAAGGGGTTATCACTGAGCTGCATAATGGGCTGAGCAACCGACCAGAACAGAATACCGACACCGGTTCCTGCGGCAAAAAGCATGCTGATCCAGGCGAAGAAGGTGAATTCAGGGCGCTCCCAGTCACGGCCAAGGCGAACCTTTTTATACCGACCTGTGCCCAGCCAAACCATAAAGATCAGCAGAAACGCCACCAGCAAGACGTAGTACCACTCCAGGAAAGGGTCCAGCCAGAAACGCGCGGCGGCGATCCCGGCAGCGCTGGCTTCTGTGAACAGGGTCCCCATGACTAAAGTGATCAGTACCATAAGAATGGATATCTGAGTCATTCGGGGGTTCATACCTTTGAACAAGCCGTTCTGGGCCTGATTGTACATCTCTAATCCTTAATTTTGGTTCAGGGGACTCAATCTAAGTCTGATAACACTGTGCCGAGTTTTAACTCGGCACAATTTGTTTTTAACCCTAAACAAAATAGTGTGATATTCAAGGACTAATCCGATTTTCTTCCTCAGGATTCAGCCAGTACTGAGTTTCTGTTCCGCAGGAAAGAGCAAAGATTTCATCATGAGAAATCAGTGCGAAGCCGCCGGAATAGTTTTTCAGGGCATCCGCCAGAATTTGCTTACTGATCAGATCCAGATGGTTATCGGGCTCATCCAGAAGCAGAAAGGCCTGTTCAGCACGCCTGGAATTTTCAAGGGATATCAGCAGCAGAGTCAGGCGCATCTTCTCACCACCACTGAGTGTCGCTGTTTTCTGAAAGACGTTGTCCCGCCGAAAGCCGACCCCGGCCAGCAAGGTTCGGGCGTCAGACTCCGATAAGCCCGTCTGTACCTCCTGAACCTGATCCAGCAGCGAACGGTCACCCTCCTGCTGATTAAAGTGCTGATCAAGGTAGATAAAAGCGGAAGGCTGGTGACTGAACGTTGTGTTGTCTGAATGCTCAGGTGAATCCGCCCCCTCTGCACTTACGCCAGCCAATAGCTTAAACAGCGTCGACTTACCACTGCCATTACAGCCTCTGAGATAGAGGCGGTCGGTGCTATTCAGCTGCAGAGTGATTGGCTGACTATGCCCCCTGGGTAACCGGTAATTGATTAAGGTAGCCAGTGTTCTGCGGGACAACCCCTTTGGGGAAGGAACTTTCGACGACTGTTTTTGCCGGAGTGTGTCATCCTGACAGGAGTCCGACTCCGGCCCATTCAGATCAAACCGGATCTCATCCCTATCTGAGAGTCGCTGCTGCAACTGTTCTCGCTGCCCGGCCCACTGTTTATCCCGGTTTTCCTGGCGACGATTCAGACTTTTCAGGTGGTTGCCCGCTTTCTCCTTTTTAGCATCTAACAGTAATTTGCTCTGGCTGCCGCTTTTTCGCAGGCGATTGCCCTGGGCAGCCTTTTGCTGTGCTTTCTCCAGACTCTTTTGATGCTCCGATCTTTGCTTGCGGGCTGCTTTCTCCAGATCACTTTTCTCCTGAAGGAGCGCAGCCCTTTGCCGCGCTTTTTCCTGCTGATAAAAACTCAGATTCCCGCCATATTCTGTGATGCCATCTGTGCCCAGTTCCCAGATACGATCAACTCGGTTCAGTAATGTAAAGTCATGGCTGATCAGCAGAACAGCTCCTTTGAAGGCCACCAGTTGCTCACTCAACCATTGGCGACCCTCCTGATCCAGATGATTACTGGGTTCATCAAGTATCAGCAGTTGGAACACGTTGGCCCGACTGAACAGACTGCCCAGCCTGAGCCGGGTTTGTTGGCCTCCTGACAGCCGCTGAACCGGCCGGAACGGATCATCAGGCAAACTCAGCGCCTTCAGCTGCTGGTCCAAGCGTTCGCGGACCAGCCAGTCTTCGGACAGCATTTCAAACCAGTGGGGCGCGCAGCTGCCTTGCTCTATCTGCTCAAGGGCGTTCAGCTTTTCTGCAATACCTAGATAATCTGCAATAGAGCGTGTGTTTGAGGCGCTTTCGTTGGGTTTGTCCTGAGGGTGCAGCGGATCCAGCTGAGAGAAATAACCGATCTGATCAGGGGATAAACCGCCATAATCAAGTTGGCCGCTGACGGGTTGCAGATCCCCCACTAATAAGCGCGCCAGAATACTTTTGCCGCAGCCATTCCTGCCGACAAGACCGGTAATGCCAGCCGGTAATGACAGGTTCAGCGCAGGAAAAAGGTGGTCGCCGTTGGGAAGCTGATAAGTCAGCTGATGAGCAATCAGGTTACTTTTTTGAGTGGTGAGTTTTGTATCAGGCATAAAAGGCCCTCTGTATCGACCCTGGGTTTAAGGCTTCAGGGTTAAGGAACAGATGGCTACAGGAGAATAACGCTGAACAATGCCAGCAGACAGCACAAAGCTTGGGCCATCAGACGCGGGCGTATAAAAAGTGCAATGGCACGGTTTATAAGTCAGCAGTAAAAAATGATCGGGAAATTACGGTATCAGCCAAAGCAGACACACTAATCCTGTAGCACCGGAAAAAACGCTAAACAGGCTTAGTTGTTCATGATGGCAAATACTCCGTTGGAGGACGGTCAGACGTCTGTCGTTGCAAAAAACTCAGGATAAGCAGGACGCTATTGGATCAAAAACAGATCGCTTTAGCAAATGTTAGCTTTAGCCGTTGTTACCGATGCAGTTTTTCCCATGGGAAATTAACGGTCCCTGTCGGTACCGGGGGTATTCCCCGACGCATTGGCCACACCAAAGGGCACATGCACCATGGCAAGGTTTTGGGCATTTAAGTGACTGGTCTGATCATCAAAAAACAGGTGGGGGCGGAAGATATCGAGAATGCGGCTTTTGCCCATTCCTCCCAGAAAAAAGGTCTCGTTTGGCGAAACACCCCAGCTTTCCAGTGTGGTGATCACTCTTTCGTGGGTGGGGGCACTTCGGGCCGTGATAATGGCCGTTCGCAAAACCCGGTCGTAGTCAGAATGTTTACTCAGTTCAGCCTCTTCCAGTGCCTGCAACGCTGAAAGTTTACGGAACAGGTCGGCCAAAGGTCCCGGATTATGCCCCCGGTTCTGGTTTTCCTGTTCGTACTCCTGAAACTTCTCCAAGCCGTTGGCTTTAAAAACTGCCTCAGATTCGTCATCTGCCAACACGCCGTCAAAATCAAATGCGATGCGCAACTCCGCGTCTGCACTAGCATCTTTGACCTTTGAGGGCAGTACCAGCCCGGCGGGATACCCTGCAAGAACCGCGGCTCTGACATCGGCTTCATTGCCGGAGAGAAACAAAGAGGCATTAAATGCCGGAATATAAGAAAAGGGCGAGGCTCCACTGACAAAAGCGGCCCTTGAGATACCCAAGCCGTAGTGTTCTATTGAACGGAATACCCGCTTGCCCGTGGCAGGAGAGTTTCGGGATAGCAGAACAACCTCCACCGGCTGCTCAGTGGGAAAACGCTGATTAAAATTCAGAAAGCGTCGGATAAAGGGAAAGGCAACGCCCCGTTTCAGTATCTTGTTCAGGTTTTGTTCCTGAAACGCTTTATAGGCGATAGCCCCCTGATCACGGAACACCTGATCTGATTCGCTTAAATCAAATAGCGCGCTGGAAGAAACCGCGATTACCAGCTTGTCTTCAATGGGAAATGGCATCTGAATTCCTGTCAGGGGTTCTGTGAAAACAGAGCGGCTACCGCTTCAGGGTTTGACCCGAAGAAGAGGTGCAGATAGGTAGCCGTCAGTCCTTTGTCCCGGTAGATCGGCTCTCCCGGAGCCGGGTGACGCTGACGGCGGCCATAAGCGAGCGGCTCAGGCGTATTCAGGCTCAGAGATTTGTGATGCGCATGGCCGCGAACCTCGCCTTCCGGCAGAGGGGCTGTCTGCATTCCCTGACAACCGCGTTTACCCCGCATCGCCCCATCACCGGCAACAAGCCCCAGCATCGGATAGGTCTTTTCATCCAGATCCGTCAGAGTATCCAGGCAGTAGAGAAAACCACCGCACTCCGCCAGAATCGGTTTGCCGGACTGATGGAACGCCCTGATCTGAGCGATCAGTTGGACGTTTTGTGATAAGGCTTGCGTATGCAGTTCCGGATACCCACCGGGTAGCCAAAGGCCATCCGCCTGGGGTAGCTCCGAGTCTTTCAGGGGTGAGAAAAAGCAGTAATCAGCCCCCAGTTGCTCCAGCAACCGAAGGTTGGAGTCATAAATGAAGCTGAACGCGGCATCTTTAGCGACAGCAATGGTTTTGCCCTTTAAGGGTTTTTCAGACAGCGTTGCCCACTGTGTTGTTGTTTCAACCGGGAAGAAAGTAACGGCTTCAGGCAGCTGCAGAATGGCTTGGCCTTCAAGTAGCGCTGCACCATAGTTGATTCGGGATTCCAGTTCTTCAGTGATCTCATCCGCCTGTACCAGTCCAAGATGGCGCTCAGGCAGCGACATCTGTTCATCCTGTGCCAGTGTCGCAAGGATAGGAAAACTGTCCGGCAGAGCCTCTTCAATCAGCTCGCGATGGCGCTCACTGGCGCAGCCATTAGCGATAAGACCGGCAAACTGTAACGCGGGTCGGTAGCCGGCAAGCCCCACAGCCATTGCTCCTGCCGTTTGGGCCATACCCTTCACATCCATCACCAGGGCCATAGGGATAGCAAAGCGTTCCGCCAGATCCGCGCTGGATGGGGTACCATCAAACAGCCCCATCACCCCTTCAACAAGAATCAGATCCGCTTCCTGCGCTGCATTAAACAACATCTGCTGGCAGTAGGCCTCCCCCGCCATCCACATATCCAGTTGTTCAACCGGCTCACCGGAAGCCTGTCCAAGAATCTGAGGGTCCAGATAATCCGGGCCTGTCTTAAAAACCCGCACAACCTTACCCTGATGCCGAAAGGCCCGTGCGATGGCCGCTGTGATCGTTGTTTTACCACACCCGGAATGAGGGGCAGCAATAAAAAGAGCGGGACATTGAACCCCGTTATCGGGCTGGCAATAAGATGGCATGTCACCTGAGTCCTGATAAAGAAAAGCCTGAAAAATGAGACGGTTAGTCATAACGACTCAGTGTGAGCGGATGTGTGATCAGGATCAAGTGGTTCAGATGATCACAGTGATTAAAAATAGGCTTCTTATCGGTACAATACAGACCATAAGGGACTGACTGAATCCACTCGCCCCATTCTGTTACCACAAGGTGTTGCCAATGCCCCGTTATCGGTATGAGTATCTTGAGCTTGAGCTGAAACAGCAGATACGTTCCGGCTACCTGAAAAGCGGGGACCGTTTGCCCTCAATTCGTAAGCTTTGCCATCATTACGGGTTATCAAAAGCGACGGTATTACATGCTTTGCATCGTCTGGAGGCAGACCGCTGGGTACAGGCTCAGCCTAAATCGGGTTACTTTGTTTGCCAACCGGAACAGGAGCGCCCGAGACCTGTCAGGGTTAACACGCCCAAAGCACCGGCTCCGGTCTCCGTTCCCGCGATTTTTCAGGATATTATGAGTCGCAGTGCGGCTTTCGATATTCTGCCGGCAGCGGATCAGGATGCCCCTTCCGGTCAGCTGATTGTTTTAAACCGCCTGATCAGCCGCCAGATGCGCAACAAACCAGAGCAGAAATCAGGTTACTACGATGAGCCCGCGGGGAAATTCGTTCTGCGTTCTGCCTTGTCGGATATGTTTCGCCATCGCCACCTGATGATCGATGCTGAAGAGATCTGCATCACTTCCGGCTGTCAGCACAGCTTGTTTATCGCTCTGATGTCCACCTGTCAGCCGGGGGATACGGTGGCAGTGGAGTCTCCGGCTTTTTATGGTGTACTGCAGATTATGGAGCAGTTGGGGCTGAATATTATCGAGATTTCGTCGGATTCAGCTCATGGGCTGGACGTGTCCGAGCTGGCCGAAAAACTCGCTCATTGGCCGGTTAAAGCCTGTGTGGTAACCCCTAATTTTGGTACACCTGCCGGGGCATGTCTGGCGGAGGATGCCCGATACAATCTGATTGCGCTGGCAAAAAAGCATGACTTCTGGCTGATTGAGGATGATATTTATGGCGACCTGGGGTTCTCCTCATCCCCGACCCACCCCTTAAAGACGCTGGATAAAGATGATGATCCGCGTGTGATTCTCTGCGGTTCCTTTTCCAAAAGTTTGTCCCGTGATCTGCGCCTTGGCTGGATTATTGCCGGACCACTGCACAATAAAGCGGTTCAGATGAAGCTGATCACCCAGCTGGCCAGTCCGCAGGCGATGCAGGAGGGCCTGGCGCAGTTTATCTCGGAGGGGTATTACCGACGGCATCTGAATCAGTATCGCTTAAAGCTCAGGGAGCAAAGAGATGAACTCATTAATTGGTTGGCGGATAACTGGGGCAATAAGATTCTTTTCAGCCACCCGGAAGGTGGGCTGTGCATCTGGGTACAGTTACCTCAGTTTGCTGATAGCCTGAAAGCCTATCAGGCGCTTAGGGGGCAAGGCATTTTGTTAACGCCGGGACCTCTGTTCTCATCCCACGGTCTTTATAATAACTATCTGCGGCTCAGCTTTACCCAGCCGATGACACCTGAGCGCCGAAGCGCTATTCAGGTGCTGTTTCAGACGATTCTGGAATCGGGCGGGGCGGATCAATCGGGTTGATACTCTCCCAGTGCTTTGGCTCTGAACTGTTCCAGCTGTTGCTCTTTTTTTATCAGCTCTTCATCGCTATCGGCAAAACGGGCGGCAATGGCGACAAATTCCTGCTGAATCGCTTCAAAATGTTTCACCAGTTTCGGATCAAAATGGCTGCCACTGCCCTCTTTAATAATTTCCACCGCTTTTTCATGGGGCATAGGTTCTTTGTATACCCGCCGGCAGATCAGGGCATCATACACATCGGCCAAAGCCATGATGCGGGCAGATAGAGGAATTGCTTCACCCGAGAGACCTTCCGGGTAGCCGCTGCCATCCCATTTCTCCTGATGGCTGTAAGCGATCTCTTTGGCGGTGTGCAAAAAGTCCACCTTGATACCCAGCTGAGCTTCTGCGTGTTCGATGGCGTTTCGCCCCAGCAGGGTATGGCTTTTCATAATTTCAAACTCGTTCCCTTCAAAAGGGCCCGGTTTAAGCAAAATACGGTCAGGAATACCCACCTTGCCGATATCATGCAGTGGCGCTGACTTGAACAGAATGTCGATATACTGATCAGTCAACAGGTCTTGGTACTCCCCTTCATCCCGCAGTTTTTCTGCCAGAGCCCGAACATAAAACTGAGTACGGCGTATATGGTTGCCGGTATCGGAGTCCCGGGTTTCTGCCAGGGACGCCAAAACCATAATGGTGACATCCTGAACCTGGGTCACTTCCTGAGTTCTGCGCCGGACCTCCTGCTCCAGAAAACGATTTTTATCCTGCAGAAAGTCAGCCTGAGCTTTAAGCTGCAGATGATTTTTAACCCGGGCCAGTAAAATAGCCGGATTTACCGGTTTGGTGAGGTAGTCAGCTGCGCCCAGGGTTAAACCATGGGCTTCGTCTTCGGTTTCGGTTTTGGCTGTCAGAAAAATGACGGGGATATGAGCCGTTTGCTCATTGGCCTTAAGCTGTCGGCAAACCTCATAACCATCAATCTCCGGCATCATGATATCGAGCAGAATCAGGTCAGGCTGGGGCTGATGCCCCGCGATTTCCAGTGCTTTAGCACCCCGGTTAGAGACTTTAACCCGGTAATGCTCTTTTAGCAGGCCAGCCATTAGCGTGAGGTTGTCCGGTGTATCGTCAACAACCAACAGCGTAGGTTTTTCTATCCAGTGTCCGCCTTGTATTGTCATAGGAAGGATCCCCCAAACGTAATGATCATTGGTGATTCAGGTCAGAACGCTTTTAACGGCGTTTAAAAATCCGGTGGTAGTAATCCTGAGTTGAAAATAGCTTCAGCCCGTCAGGGCTAAGGGATTCGGTCATGCCGATGACAAACCCAGCACCGGCATTCATCTGTTGGTATAGGTGGTTTATAAGGCGATCCTGTTCCTCTCTCTTAAGATAGATCATGAGATTTCTGCAGGAGATAAAATCGAAAGCCTCATCAAAGTTCTGGGCAAAGATATCCCCCTGAATAAAGCGCACCTCCTCCCGAATGCTCTTATCCAGGACAAAACAGTCTCCGTGACTGACAAAATAGCGCTCGACCAGTTCAGAGGGCATCTCAGACAGTTTCTTGGCACTGTATTCACCTTTTTCAGCAATGCGGATCGCATCACGGTTCAGGTCAACCGCAAGAATCTCAACGGGAATGGTCAGTTCAAGCTGTCGACAAAGAATCGCCAGTGAGTAGGCCTCCTCTCCGGTGGCGCAACCCGCGACAAGAAAGCGCAACCGGTTCGGTATGCCGTTTTGAGCAATCTGCGCCCTTTTCTGCTCAATAATCGGAGTCAGCGTAAGGCTTAACCCCCTGAAAACATCCGCATCCCGGAAAAAAGATGAGACAGAAACCAGCAAATACTGCTCCAGTAACTCCAGCTCTCCCGGGTGCCGCTGCAGATACTCTGGGTAAGATGAATCATAACGGGTACCGATTTGCGACTTGCGCTTATCGATACGTCTGAGAAGAGTTTCCTGTTTATAACCGGCAAAGGAGATACCCGTATGATCTTCAATCAGATGGGTAATCTGTTGCAGTTCCTCCTCTTCGGTCCCGGTTGAAGCTTGATCCTGTTGGGGTTCCAACCTTGCGCCAGCGTGAGCCGACACAACCGGTGTTCGCTCAGATGTCGCTCCTATGGGCTTAGAATCCGCTTCAGTGAGCTTAGATGTCGATCTTATTGGCTTAGAAAAAGTTTCTGGGTGCTCAGCATATGGCTCGTTACCGGTGGTTAATAACTGCTGCAAATTGAGGCTAATGTCAGCAATCGTACCGATATAATCGGCTTTAACCGCTTCTGATGCTGTCTGGGGCATAGAGTCGTAGGCCGCTTCTTCCGGTGACTGTATCCAAACCTGTCCCTGATTCTGCTTAACAACCCGACAGCCCTGCGCACCATCTGAACCTGCTCCGGAAAGAATCAAAGCCAGCACCCGGCTACCGTAGTGCTCGGCCAATGACCGAAGCAATTGGTTCACCGAGGGACTGGAATAACTGTCCTCGGCAGGCGGCATCAGTTTCAGCTGTGCTTTATCGCTATCGGAAACGGCTCCGTCCTGCTCGGCAGGCAGCAGATAAACCCGGCCACCCACCAGCTCAGTGCCATCATCAGGAATCTCTGCCGGCCAGCTCCCCTCTTTGTTTAGCAGACTGAGTACCAGTCGGGCGTGTTCATCCCGCGCCATATGCTGGGCGATAACAATGGCCGTTTCATCGGACACCGGCAGGCGGGCAAACAGCGATAAGAGACCGTCAAGCCCTCCGGCAGAGGCCCCTATACCGATGACCCATCTGAGATCTGATCGTTTTTTCCTGCTCAGAATGCTTTCTCCTGCAGCAGCTCAAGTGCACGGTCAAAATCGAAGGCCTCGATGGCGCGCACCAGAGGTTTTAGTTTTTTGTTGTCCTCTGTGCTGAGTTGTTTCTGCAGCTGTTCAAGATATTCCAGCGCTTCAGCGTCACTGTCCTGCAGCAGTCGCATCAACTGGTCGAACTCTGTTGCTGCCTTGTCTCTCAGGCCATTTTCCGGCGCTTCAGCCGGAGCTAGCCCTTCTTCAATGATAAAGGTCTGTTGTTCCAAGCCCCCGATCACTTTGGTGACCTCCTCCTCAAGGGCGGGTAAGAGCGCCTGAAACTCATCGGTTTCTACGGCGTCTTTCTCGGCAAGGGCTTCCAGTGCTGCGGCAAGCTGGCAGATCTGCTCGGCCCCGATGGTTGCCGCAGTTCCTTTCAGTGTGTGCAGATAGCGGATTGTCGCAGTGGGGTCCTCGTCAGAACCAGCTTCCGTGATGTTGGCCCGGAAATCTTTCTGACTTTCATAGAACATCGCCAGCATCCGTTGGTAAAGCTCTACGTCCTGCATCATGCCGTTGAGGCCCAGCTGTACATTGATGCCCGCCAGATCCCCAATTCCCATCAGGCTGGCCGCAGGGGAATCGGTGGACGATGGCTGTTCTTGTTTCATCGTCTCTGCTTCCGGCTGATGATCAGCGTTCGGTGCCTGCTTGCCTGGCTGGGATGCTCCCCCTGTCCATTTGGCGATCAGGCGATACATCAGATCAACATTGATCGGTTTGCCCAGGTGGTCGTTCATGCCCGCTTCCAGCACTTTTTCCCGATCCCCTGCCATCGCGTTAGCGGTCATCGCGATAATAGGCAAATGGGCCAGTTCCGGCATCTGGCGAATACGGCGGGTGGCTTCATAGCCATCCATAACCGGCATCTGACAATCCATCAGAATCAGATCAAACTGATGGTCTGAGGCCAGACGGCTTACGGCTTCCTGCCCATTATTGGCCAGTTCGGTCTCAATACCGCCCTGATGCAGCAGCTCAAGTGCCAGTTCCTGATTCATCGGGTTGTCTTCCACCAGGAGGACACGCTTGCCCGTCAGGTCGATCTCTGCCGCAACGGGTACCGGATCACTGCCGGATTCCACCAGAACGCCTTTGTCCAGCGCATAGCCTACGGCTTCTAACAGGTTGGAGGCGGTTACCGGTTTGGTCATAACGGCAGCAAACTTAACCTGATTTTCTTTGGCTGCGGCCAAAGCCTCTTCCCGGCTGTATCCGGTAATCATGATGGCTGGCGGGCAGGTGATCGCCTTTTCATCATGGAGGGCTTTCAGAGTCTGAACGCCATCCCGCTCCGGCATTTTCCAGTCGATCAGCAGCAGGTCAAAGTTCTCACCCTGTCGCAGGCGATCTTCTGCTTCAAGGCCGCAGGTGGAGGTCACCGGGTTCATACCGAAACTTTGCAGAATTCGAGACATGATCTCGCAGGCCGAGGGGTTGTCATCAACGACCAGCACCCGCAGCGCCTTCAGTTCATCGGCCCGATACATCCGACGGGGTTTTGGATTGCTCTGCAGTTTAAAGCGGGCTGTGAAACAGAAGCGGGTTCCTTTGCCGTATTCGCTTTCTACCCAGATCTCGCCATCCATCAGTTCAACCAGCTTTTTAGAGATCACCAGACCCAGACCGGTACCGCCGTATTTGCGGGTGGTGGAGGCATCTGCCTGACTGAAGCTCTTAAACAGCTTGCCCAGCTGCTCTTCGGTCATACCAATACCGGTATCTTTTACTTCAAAGCGAAGCTCCACTTCATCGCCCCTGAGTGCCTGTTCGGCGATGCTGATGACCACTTCGCCTTCTTCGGTGAACTTAACGGCATTATTAGCCAGATTGGTCAGAATCTGGCCCAACTTGAGGGGATCACCAATCAGGGATGACGGCAGATCCGACGGGGTGTTGAACAGCAGTTCCAGACCCTTCTCTTCGGTTTTGATCGCCAGCAGATTAGCCAGATGCTCCATCACATCATCCAGATGGAACTCTGTGGCTTCCAGAGTCATTTTACCGGCTTCAATTTTGGAGAAATCGAGAATCTCGTTGATGATACCCAGCAGGTTTTCGCCCGCGCGGTGAACTTTCTCAACGTAGTTGCGTTGCTGGTTATCCAGTTTGGTCTGCAATGCCAGATGAGACATGCCAATAATGGCATTCATCGGTGTGCGTATCTCATGGCTCATATTGGCCAGAAAATCGCTTTTAGCCTGAGTGGCCTCTTCCGCAAGCTCTTTGGCTTTTAGCATTTCAACTTCGGCGGCTTTGCGGTCGGTAATATCCCTGATGGTAACAATAAGGGCCGGCTTGCTTTTAAGTGTGATCGGCACCAGTGTGATTTCACAGGGAATCTCCTGCCCTTTTTGGGTCAGATGCAGCCAGTCAAACCGGAAAGGCTCATCCTGAGACAGGGCCTGTTGGGTATATTCCATCGCTTTAACCTCAGACTCGACACCATCCGGCTGGTATCGGGGGGACAGGTCCACCGGGCCGCATTTAAGCAACTCTTCTACATCGGTAAAGCCAAAGATATCCGCAGCCCGCTTATTAGCATGAATAAAGCCGCTTTCAGGGGTAAGTACCAGCAGCCCATCGCTGGAGTTATCAAAGTAGGCGTTAACCTTCTCTTCGGACTCTTTACGCTCGGTAATATCTTCCAGCAACCAGACGGTTCCCTGGGAAAAATCGCTCATATCGCGCATTCTTCCACTCAGATGACACCAGAACAGGGTGCCGTCCCCTTTGACCATCTGGACTTCTTCCTGATGCACCTTACCTTTGGCCAGTTCCTCATAGGCAAATTCACCAATGCGGTTAAAGGTCTCATCGGAGGGATACCATTGACGGGTTGTCTGTCCTACCAGCGCTTCAATGGGGCGCTCAAAAATCTCGGCCATTTTACTGTTGGCCCGTTGAACCACACGATCTTTCAGCAGGACAATCCCCATGGTGGCGGATTCCAGAATCGCATTCTGCTCAGATGAGGCCCGCTGCAGAGCCCGTTCTGCAGCCTTACGCTCGGTTATATCTCTGTAAACCACCACCGCACCGGTCAGGCGGTTATTGGTAAATACCGGGCTGGCGGAATACTCCACCGGTAAGGCCTGACGGTCTTTTTGCCAGAGCACTTCGCTGTCGCTGGAGCGGGCTTCTCCATCCTGAGTCGTTCTGAAAATGGCGGTCTCGCTTGCTGGCTGAGGATGACCCTCCGCATCGGAATATTGCAGCAGCTGACTGAAAGATTGGCCCAGAAATTCGGCCTCGTCGTAGCCAAGACTTTCATAAGCCGCCGGGTTGGCAAAAGTGATGTTGCCCTGAGTATCCAGACCGACAATACCGCTTTTTACCGCTTCAAGAATCTGACGGCTGCGTTCTTCCGCGGCTTTAATTTCCCGCTGCTGAGCTTCCATCTCCACGGTTTGCTCTTCCAGCTGGGCGGCCTGACGCTCCATCTTGTCGGCCTGATGCTGGCTTTCTTCCAGCAGCTGTTGGGTTTTCTGGCTACGCTCCAGAATCTCCAGATTCATCGCCAGAATCGGCATCAGCCCTTCAAGAAACGATTGCTCGACGGTGCCGAAACGGACAAAACTGGCCAGTTCGATAACCGCCAGCAGGCGACCATTATGAGTGACCGGATAAACGGCGATATTGGCGGGTTTACTCTCCCCCAGACCCGAACGGATAGTCAGGTAGTCTTCCGGCGGATTGGTAATGATGATGCTTTCCTGCTCCAGTGCGCACTGGCCTACGAGACCTTCCCCCGGCTTAAGTCGGGTATTGAGCTGTTTACGCTCTTTAAAGGCGTAACCCCCAATCAGTTGCAGCTCTTGTGTCGCGTTATCAAACAGATAAAAGACCCCCTGGCCCAGATGTACCAGAGGCGCCAGCCGTTTCAGAAAGAGTTGCGACAGCTCTCTCACGTCTCCCAGCTGTTGCAGCTGAGTGCTGATCTCAGAGATATGGGTTTTAATCCAGCGTTGATTCTCGATCTCATGCAGTTCTGCTTTAAGGTATTCAGCATGACCCAGCAGCGCCGCGATCTCATCGGGAAACTGCGTTTTGTCCGGCAAAGATTTTTTGCCCCGTTGCAGAAGTGACTCCATCGCCCGACCCACAACCCGCAGAGGCTTACGAACCCCACGGATGGTGATACGGGAAAACAGGTAGCCGATCAGCATCATCACCATAAAAAGACTGGCGATAACAACCTGAGCAAACTGGTGAGAGGCTTCAGAGTGTGTGGTCAGTTTTTCGCTGATCGCTGACTGTTGGGACTTCAGCTGGTTCAATAGTTCATCCAGTTGAAGCAGGTACATTTTGATGCCCAGAGGCTTACTGAACAGGTCCCGGGCTTCTGCGATCCGGTTCTGATCTGCCAAAGCCAGAAATTGCCCCATCTGCTGGCGATACAGGCCAAACTGCTGATTAAAACTGTTAAAGGTTGACTGAATCTCAGATTGAATCTCAGGCTCAATCTGAATTAACAGCTTATCGATGCGGGCAATTTCCTGGGTCAGCTCCTGCACCAGCCGTCTTCTGTCGGTGTTGTCCAGAGGTTGGGTCAGTTGCACAATCTGCAGCTCTGCCCGAAGCACTTCCGTGTTCAGTTTTTCAAAATCTGCCAGAATCCCGGATTCTTTGACTGACGCAGCGCGATTGACGTTGTTCTGTGTGGTTAGCCAGAAAGCAACGCCTGCATAGGCCACAGACAGAGCAAAGATAGCGGTGAAAATCCATGTCATCATGGATTTGAGAGATAAGCGGGACCAGTATGCCTTTAATAGCTTCATGGGCTAAGTCCTCAGGTCTGATGTCACTGAATTGTTATCGTTATATGGATAAAAGATACATCAAAAAAATATTTTTAAAAAATTATATTTGCCGCAGCTGAATTACCCCGACTACTTTTTAGGTGTCGCCATGCAAAAAAAGCCGCTGTGTAATAAGCGTAGCAGTCCATCCTTAAAACCCTGTACCTTATAAGAGCCCCGGATCAGAATCCGGGTATAATGTCAGCCTGACGGAACTTTCTGCGGACTTATCCTGTCTGAGTGATCGGAAAATGAAAAATATCCGTAGAAGCTGTCGATAAAAGTGGACCAAAGAAGGTCTGGCAGCGTTAAAACGTAAAATCCATAAAAAAAGTAGCCCTTAACAGAAACGTAAACCAAAGAGACGTACTATGAAGGCTATCAGGCTGCAGATAATGAAGAAGGAGTCTGATGATGAAATTGAAAGAACTGAAAAAACTGATCCGTAGTGGTGCACAACTGGACGCAGAAATTGTGACTCACGCCACTCATAGCCAGTATGGCATTCGAATCCGAACCGAAGATGAAACCTATCGTCTGGTAAATTGGCGCAACAGACCGATGATTTTCAGAAGTCTGGATCAGGCCCGACAAGCCCTTGCGCAAGCGGGTGTTAAACAAGCCACTTTGATTCAGCATGTGGCTCATGATGAAGTGATTGGCCGGGTGGCGACCTATGACGAGCCCCACCTTGCGCAAATCCCGATGTCGGCTTAGCCGCCAGACATTATCCTCTGATAGAATCCCTCCTCCCGGAGGGATTTTTGTTTGTCGCCCCCTTTTGATTGGCAACCCCTTCCTGTTTCAGCCGTCAGGCTTCCATGTATAGCCTGCTGGCTTTCCCCGGTGAATAACAAGGCCCGATACCCTGAATGCAACCCTTGTCCGACAAACGCGGCTATCTGATAACCCGGTTGATGCTATGAAAGTCGCGGTTCGTTCCCTTTGCGAGTTTGCCGCCCGAAGTGGCAGCCTTGAATTTCGGTATACACCCTCGCCCACCGCCGAGGAAGGTATTCGCGGCCACCAGAAACTGCAGAAACGGCGTATAAAACAATGCGGGCCTGATGTTACCTATGAACCGGAACATCTGCTGGAAGGCACACTCAAGGGAATAACGCTGAAAGGTCGTGCCGATGGTTATTTATCTGCCGCAGAATCAGTAGCGTCAGAGGGTTACCCTCTGCTGGAAGAGATTAAAACCCATCGCGGAGAGCTTGACCGAATTGGTGACGGGCAGCGTCAGCTGCATCTGGCCCAGCTTAAGGTTTACGGTGCCCTGCTCTGCCTACGGGACGACCTGCCTGCGGTTCGCTTGCGTCTGGTCTATTACGATATCGACCGGGACCAGGAATCGCCCGATGAAAGCCTTGGGCAGGCTAACGCTCTGATCGACTTTGCTGAAGACCTTTGCGCCCGGTATGCCCTCTGGCACCAGCAGGAAGCACAACATCGTCGCCAGCGTGATCTTGCCCTACAGCAATTGCAGTTTCCCTACCCTGAGTTTCGACCGTTTCAGCGGGCATTAAGCGAAGCGGTCTATAAAGGCATCTTTACCCGACGTCAGTTATTGCTGGAGGCCCCTACCGGGTTGGGCAAAACCCTCGGTGTGAGTTTTCCGGCCCTTAAAGCGATGGCGAAATGTGGGTTGGATCGACTTTTTTTACTCTCATCCCGCACCACCGGACGCCAGCTGTTTATGGATGCCTTAAAGCAGCTGATTGCCGGTCAATCCGACACTAGCCTACCTGCTGCTGCCCTGCCTGATGGGCTTTTGTCTGACCCTGCTTTGCACAAGCAACGCCTACCCGTGCGCATTCTGGAACTCAGCGCCAAAGAGAAATCCTGTGAGCACCCGGACAAAGCCTGTCATGGGGATTCCTGCCCGCTGGCTGAGGGCTTTTTTGACCGGCTGCCCCAAGCCAGACAAGCTGCAGCGCAAAGCTACTGGCTGGACCAGCGCCAAATCCGTCGTATCGCCCTTGAGCATGAGATTTGCCCCTATTATCTGGCACAGGAGATGACACGCTGGTCGGATCTGGTGGTGGGGGATGTTAACCACTATTTTGACCGTCAGGCGGTGCTTTTCAGCCTGACACAACAGAACGACTGGCAGGTTGTGCCCTTGGTCGATGAAGCCCACAACCTGATCGACCGGGCCCGTAGCATGTATTCGGCTCAGCTGGATCGTTTTCTCTTCAGTCATGCTTTAAAGGGCGGTAAGGTTGCTCAAGCAGCCCCTGAGGCACTTAAAAAGCCGCTGCAGGCGGTACAACAGGGCTGGCGCAAGCTGATTGCTGAAGAAGCGTCTGATCAGCTGGATCAGGACGGTAATCTGATCTCAGGGAAACCTGTCTCGATAAACCTCGATCAGGTACCGGAGCAGCTGAACGGCTACCTGCATCAGTTGGTCACCGCCATTACCGACTATCTGGCCGATTCTATGAAAGAACACCAGCCCTCTCACCGACAGGTCGCGTTATTAGCCCACGACCCTGCGCACGGTGCGCTTCCGGCAAGCCCCGAACAACCGCTGCAACAGCTTATGTTCGACACCCTCAGTTTTCTCAAGCTGGCCGAGCTGTTTGACCGACACTCCCTCTGTACGCTCCAGCTGGCCAGGGGCAATCCCAAATACCGGGAGCCTAAAATCAAAGCCAGCCTTAAACTGCAGAACCTGATACCCGCTGACTTTCTGCGGGAGCGCTTTAACATCGCCTATGCCTGCGTGTTGTTCTCGGCAACGCTGAGCCCTGCTGAATATTATCGGGATCTGCTGGGTATGGCCGGCCATCAGACCGCTACTGACGATACCGACAACACGGTAGCAAGCGCGAAGAACAGTAATAACGATCACCCGTTAAGAGAGGCGCTCTGGCTTTCGTTACCGGGCCCTTTTCACCGTGATCAGCTCGACCTGAGGCGGGTGCCCATCAGTACACGGTTTCGGGACAGAAATCGTTCAGTACCGCCTATTTGTCAGCGGATCGCAGCACAATACCGACAAAAGCCGGGTAACTATCTTATTTACCTCAGCAGTTTCAGTTATCTGCAGCAGCTCCATAATGGCCTGACTGAGTATTGCCCGGAGATACCGCTACAGGTGCAATCAGCAGGCATGAAAGAAGCAGAGCGACAGCACTTTATTAATCGCTTCCGTAATGAACAGGGCTTAGTGGGACTGGCAGTCTTAGGCGGAGCTTTCTCGGAAGGGATCGACCTGCCCGGTGATGCCCTGATCGGCGTATTTGTTGCCACCCTGGGATTGCCACCCTACGATGACTTTCATGAAACCCTGTCGCAACGGCTGGAACAACGTTTTGGTGATGGTTACCGTTATACCTACCTCTACCCCGGCTTACGCAAGGTGATACAGGCTGCAGGACGGCTCATACGGTCACCGAAAGATACTGGCGTGATTGAACTGATCGACGACCGCTTTATGCAGCCGGAGATACAGGCATTGATGCCGGATTGGTGGGATTAAGCCGGATTTAGAACTGATTAGTCTCGTAGGTTGGAAAAGCGCCGTTGGCGCGCCTTCCGACACACGCCCCATTCGATGTGATACACCGACATGCCGTGAGGCGTTTGGGCAACATTGCGTGGTCATTGTTGCTGCACGATCCAACCATGAATCCCCATCACGTAGGTCGGAAAAGCGCCGTGGGCGCGCCTTCCGACACACGCCCCATTCGATGTGTCGCACCGCCATGCCGGTGAGGCGTTTGGCAACATTGTGTGGTCATTGTTGGCGTGCGATCCAACCATGAATCCCCATCACGTAGGTCGGAAAAGCGCCGTGGGCGCGCCTTCCGACACACGCCCCATCCGACACGCCATCCATCCGATGCAATACACCGCCATGTAGGTGAGACGTTCGGGCAACTTCGGTGGTAAATGTCGAAGGCCGTTGTTGAAGGTCAATGCCGGAGCCCATTGTCGGAAGGCGCCTTCGGCTTTTCCGACCTACGGGGTTATGTTTTTTTGGCGCGGGTTTTCTTTTTCGGTTTTTGCGCGGTGCGCTCGGCTTTGATTTTTTCCAGCAATGCCTCAGCGGAGTTTTCACCGGAGATCAGTTCCGGGTTGGCCGCCCGCCAGTCGGCGGTCAGCTCACCGCGGAACGCCTTCGCGAGGATCGACTGCGTCAGGCTGTTTACCCGCTGCAGAGCCGCATCGGCCTGTTGCTGGATTTTGTCCGCATAGGCGAACAGCTCCTCCACACGACGGACGATTTCGGTTTGTTCTTCGGCAGGTGGCAACGGAACCGGTAGTAAACTTAGCGTTGTTTTATTAATGCTTGCCAAATTCACTGATTGCGTGCCATTTCTGATGAAATACTCTTTCCCCTCAGAGTTTCCATAGTAAGAAACAAACTTTGGTTCTAAGCCTTCTGATAGGCGTCTCGCTCTGAAAACATGATTCTGGTGAATACACTTTGGAATTTGATTTTCCCATATCCAGCCACGACCAAGCTTGTCGAGGTCGCCGCCTTCATTAAATAAAATATCACCATATTTAAGCTCTAAAGCCTCTGCTTTTGACTCTGGAACTTCAATATCTTTGATCTCTGTAAGATCCAAAAAACCTCGCTGTACATTCGCAACTCGCAAATAAGGTCTTGTGACCGTCTCACCTTTATTTTTTGAGCCTTTTGCCACTCCACTTACAATTTCGGTGATTTTCGACAAACGAACCCAATGCCACGAATCAGGAATTAAACAAGTGAGCTCATCATCTAAAAATGGCTTCTCAGCAAATTCCTTCGCTTTTTTTGTCGTTATAAAAGCTGTACTGTCAGAAATAATCTCTAATGGGCTAGAAGGTTCATTTTCTACCCGCCACTCCTCCGTCAGCTTGCCACTAACCGCTGCGGCCAGTACCGACTGGCGGAAGCGTTTCAGAATTTCAGGCAGGCGTTCAAGGCGGGCTTTGGTGGACTCCACCTGTGCCAGCAGGCTATCCAGCTTCTCCGTGATCACTTTTTGCTCGGCAAGGGGTGGAACTACCAATGGCGCAGCGACACCATCTTTGGTGCCCAAACGAGGCATATTCACGCCATAACTTACATCATTGACATAACTCAGAAACTGATCGCTCTTTAGCCAATGAAATAAAAAACGGTTACTTATATAGGGCTCTGCATTAATAGGGATGATTTCTGTGGAACAAACACCACTATTATCAGCTACGACGACTTTATTAAGATATGGACGCAACTTTCCATAAAGCACATCACCTATGTTGAAACGGTTTTTTGTGCTTTTAAAAGGTCGCTCAGCTGCATTTAACCGTTTGATGATTACAGAACAATCTTTTTGTATATCCTCCAGTTCTAACACCCAAGTATCAGGCTCAACATCTGATAAAGTGACCTTTTGGGTTTTCCCGTAATCAACAACATCTCCGAGCTTCGCCTCAACCCACCCCTCCGGCAGGACTCCGTCCGTAACACCCGCCATCACTTCGCTCCTTCCAGAGCTGCCAGCAATCCTTCCAGCTCGCCCAGTGCAGCGGTGAGTTCCTCTTTGGCTTCCTGTGCCAGTACCGCCGGTTCCGGCAGGTCGGCGGCATCCACGCTGTCTTTATCTTTCAGCCAGCTGATATCAAGGGAATCCCCTTTGGTGTCGGCGATCCAGTCACGGCTGAAGCAGCGCCAGCGGGAGTGCGCCAGACGGGTGTCGATGCCCTGGTTCTCTTCTGTTTCCTCAATATCCACCTCAATCTCGGTAGCCCCAAAGCTGTATTCACCTTCGGTACGGGCGGTGGTGCCGTTGGCATCTTCTCCGAACACTTTCTCAAAGGGGGCCAGATGCGACTCGGTAAACGGGGTGCGTTTACCAAAGCTGGGCATATTGGTACGCAGGTCATACACCCAGACATTCTCGGTGCAGCTTTCCTGCTGGAATTTGTCTGTGGCGGAACCCTTGGTAAAGAACAGCACGTTGGTTTTAACGCCCTGCGCGTAAAAAATCCCCGTGGGCAGGCGCAAAATGGTGTGCAGGTTGCACTTGTCCATCAGGTCACGGCGCACATCGGTGCCGACACCGGCTTCAAACAGCACGTTATCCGGCAGTACCACGGCAGCCCGGCCACCGGGTTTCAGGTTGCGGTAGATATGCTGCAGAAATGCCAGCTGTTTGTTGCTGGTTTTAAAGGTGAGGTCATCACGGGTGTTGCTGGCTTCGCCGCCTTTGCTGGTGCCAAAGGGCGGGTTGGCAAGAATAAGATCCGCAGGCGGCAGGCTTTTACCCGCTTCACCCAGTGCGTTACCCAGATGCACCACGCCTTCGTCGTCCCCTTCCATACCGTGCAGCAGGCAGTTCATCAGCGACAGGCGGCGGGTGTTGGGTACCAGTTCGATACCGACACAGGCTTTGTTGATCTGAAACGCCCGTGCTTTCGGCTCCAGATCGTAATAGTCGTCAGTCTGGTTGCGCATATACTGGTCGGCAGCGATCAGAAAACCGGCGGTTCCGGCGGCGGGGTCCTGAATCACCTCCCCCGGCTGGGGCTGAATACAGCGGATCATGCTGTTGATCAGGGCGCGGGGGGTAAAGTACTGTCCGGCACCGGATTTGGTCTCTCCGGCGTTTTTTTCCAGCAGGCCTTCGTACAGATCGCCCAGTCCGTCTTCCTGTACACTGAACCAGTCGATCTGATCCAGGGTCGTTACCATCTGAGCCAGATGACGCGGCTCCCGCAGGCGGGTTTGGGCGTCGGCGTAGATGGCGCTGATTAACGGGTCTTCATGTACCCGGTTACCCGCCGCATCTTTACCGGTGGACAGGCTCAGCAGAATCAGTTTGTAGTCATCCAGCAGGTTAATACCGGATTTGCCGTTCAGGTCACTCCAGCGGCAGCCCTGTGGCAGCGGGTGTTTTTCCAGTACACCGGCCTGCTCTTTCTCGTCCACCATTTTGATAAACAGCAGCAGTACCAGCTCGGTGACGTAATCGCTGTAGTTGATGCCGTCGTCACGCAGTACGTCACACAGGTTCCAGAGTTTTTGTACGATATCGTTGTGGGTCATAAATCATTTACCGGTCTGACAAAAAGTTAACGCCCTGCCACCGTAAGGGCAGCAGGGCTGAATTCAATAAAATCAAAAAGATAGACTTTGAAATACCGCGGGCGGGCAATATAACCAGCCCACAGTGCAAGCTCAAGGTTGCCTGCATAATCGGATAGAATTAACCGGCATCCTGCCAGATACTTTCATTTAACGCTTCCAGCACCTGATCCAGTTGGTTATCCAGCACCTTGTTAAAGCGTTTGGCTCCGCCGTCACGGGCAAATTCCCGGTTGATATACTCCTGATCGACAATCACCTCATGGGCCAGCTGTTTAGCCAATCGTCCGAGCCAGCGTTTCTGGTTGGGATTCCAGTCATGGTTGTCATAAATCCGTTGCATGGCGCGGTTTACCCGCTGTTCAAAGGGCACTAAGCCCTCGCCCAGCGCCGCACGGCGAATATGGCCGATAATGCTGGCGGCGATATCCTGATTACTCAGTTGCGCTTCGGCACTTTGCAACAGGGCTTCGCTGTAACCGGCATTATCCAGCTGCAGTTTGACCTCACGCAGCTGTTCCCGTGTCAGGTCGCGGGGCTTGTTGACCACCGCCGACAAGGCGGCATTCCGGTTGACCTGCTCTTTGATAAAGCGGTTAAAGCTGTCGAGATAATCCTCCGGTGCGCTGTAATTGCCCCAGCTTTGCACCCGCTCACGAATTTCATCGTCGTGCTCGGAGATGATCGGGCGATAGCTGCTGCCCAGAATCTGTTTCACCTCATCCAGCTGGCGAATAAGGCCATGGTGACGGTTTAAAAACGCGGCGGCTTGTTCCGGCCCCAGTTGTTGCAGGTGCTGATGCAGTTGCGCAGGCTCTACCTGCCAAAGCTGTTGCAGCTGATCCAGTTTGGCTTTGATCTCGGGTTTGCGCTCTGCTTTGCTTTGGGCTTTACGCAGTACCCGCATCACCTTCTGGCTGAGCTGACTGAGTACCACCTCGGCCTGGCTCTGATCCGGCAAGTCGCCGGGGCTGTTCAGTGCCCGTTCCAGCTGCTCCGGGTCGGTGAGTTCGTCCACCAGCTGTTCCAGAGTGATATTGGGATTTTTCACCAGAGGTTTCATGGTATCCACCTCCTGCAGACTGGCGTACAGGTCTACGGGATCATAGATGCGGAACAGGGTTTTACCGATCTCGTCACAGCGGCGGGTAGCGCGGCCTTTCATCTGCTCATAAAGAATGCGTGACTTCACCCGGCGCATAAACACCAGATTGCAGATGCTGGGCACGTCGATACCTGTGGTGAGCAGATCAACCGTAATGGCAATATTAGGATAACGCTCGTTTTTGAAACGGCTGATCAGCTTGTCTGCCTGATCGCTTTTACCGGTGATTTTTGCCACCGCTTCCTGCCGGTATTCCTCTTCATATTCTTTACTGAAGGCTTCATCCAGCAGCCCTTTAACCATGTCAGCATGGGCATCGGTGGCGCAGAAAATCAGGGTTTTCTCATCACCGAATGGGTCCAGCTCCTGCACCAGCTGTTCGCAGATCACTTTGTTAAAGTTGGGTGTGATAACGGACTTGTTAAAGGCTGAGACATCAAAGTTGAGTTCATCATCCAGCTCAGCGCTTTCAATCTCACCGGTGCGGCTGTTAACCACCTCAACCTGATCACCCTGCTCGAATGTGATGCCTTTTTCACTCAGCAAGGTGGTGTAACGAATGGGAGGCTCATGGTCGATCAGCCAGTCATCGGCCACCGCTTCCCGGTAGCCGTAGGTGTAAATAGGACGGCCGAAAATCTCACTGGTGTGTTTAGCCGGTGTGGCGGTCAGGGCGATTTTAACGGCATCAAAGTAGTCCAGTACCCGTCGGTAGCTGGAGAGATACTGGCGGCTGTCACGGGTAGACAGCTCCCCTTCTGTCATCTCCTGATCCAGGGTGTAACCCCGGTGGGCTTCATCGACAATAATGCAGTCAAACTGGTCGATGGGCGGCGGGTTATCGCTTTCCAGCACCCGTTTGACCATCGCCTGTACCGTGGCGACCTGTACACGGGTTTCCGGCTGGACCACTAAATCGCCTAATTCGGTGACATTATAGATCTGGGACAGGGTTTGACTCTGATCCAGCGGCATATCTTTGAACGCGTCCAAAGCCTGTGTGCCCAGCGAGGTACGATCCACCAGAAACAGAATACGCTTAAAGCGTTCGGCTTTCAGGAAACGATAGATGAGTCCGATGATGGTTCGGGTTTTGCCCGTGCCGGTAGCCATGGCTAACAGAGCCCGGCGCACATCACGGCTTAGGGTATTTTCTACCGCGGTAATCGCTTTTTGCTGGTAATCCCGCAGTTTCAGATAGCCGTAGGGTTCAGCCTGCAATTTTTTCAGGGCGCTTTCACGACTGCGATTGAGCTGGTCCAGCAAACCTTCGGGGCTGTGAAACTCTGGCAAAGCCCGCTTAATATGAGAGCCGTCCCGCACATCACGAAACCAGATACCGGATTTCTCTTTTAACTGGGGTAGATAGGGTCTGCCGTTGGCCGAATAAACAAAGGGAATCTGATAATGACCGCTGGTTTCATCCGGCCAGGCGATAGTGCGGCCCGCCAATTCCCAGGCGGGTATCATGTTGGTTTCAGGGGCAAAACCCCGGCTGTAACGCTCGGCCTGCCCGATCTTACCGGCGACATCGATGGTTTCTTTTTTAGCTTCTACCACGCCGATCGGTGTTAATCCGGTAAAAAGCACGTAATCGGCACGGTCACGACCTTTGCCATCACTGCCTTTGCAGGGCCATTCGGCAATCGCTTTGTTAACGCCTTTTTCCGGGCGCGCCCCTTTTGGGTAACTCAGGGTGTCGCTGTCGGCTTGCCAACCCGCACGTTCAAGATGCTGGTCGATCAGAATACGGGTCAGCGATTCATTCAGTTCGATGTTCTGGCTGGCGGCCCGGCTGTTGCGGGACAGTGTCTGGCGCTGGGTCTGACGGGATTTTTCATCCTGTTGTGCTAACTGTTCCTGAAGGGCCTGAATCCGTTGCTCGTAAGCTTTCTGCTGCTGTTCCAGTTCTTGCTCATGGGCTTTAGCCTGCTGAGCGAGCTTGCGTGATTCTTCATCCATGGCAAGCGCCAGAGATTCGTATTCTTCTTTCTCTTTGGCGACCAATTCATTCAGCTTTTGACTGGAGTTCAGGTCAAGATTGGCTTGCTGCAGCTCATTTTTTAGTTGGGCGATATCCTGCTGTAAGGTCTGCAGCTGTTCACTGGGGTCTTTGGGGGGAACAAAAGGACCTGCTTTGAAGTTTTTTGCCGCTTTGCCGGAGGATTCGTGAAACCAGATCGCCAGATTCCGGGCTACAACCAATCCACGAATCGCTTCTTTATGCTGGGTTTTAAACTGATGTGTGGCTTTGTTGCCTTCGATACGCAGAATGTGAAACATCTCACGTACCGTCGCATCCAGCTGCAGTTCACGGCTGATTCTGTTCAGGAGTTCAATCTGGGTGGTTTTATCGTCAAAACGTATATCAGCCAACAGCGCCAGATGCTGGGCCATCGCCTCGCCCAGCTGACGCAGCTTGATCAGAGTCGTGTTGGGATCACTGACAAATACACGCTCAGCAGCTTCCGCCAGTTCCAGAAAAAGAGGATCGTGTTGTTCAAGAAAACCGAAATTAGCGGAAGTGGTCATGGTGCAGAAAAATCCTTATTCTGTTTTTTTCTTTACAGACAGCAGGTTAGTTACTTTACGACAGCGAGGTGAGAAAATCATCCGACAGGATACATGATTGGCCCAAAGTTTTACGGGATTATGTGGAAGGTTAATTTTGTAAGACGATTGCAGGAAGAGCAATGTTGGCTGCCATTGCCATTGTCGGAAGGCGCGCCCACGGCGCTTTTCCGACCTACATTCCGGACAATAATCACTCTAGGTCGTAAAACGCATATCAACGTAGGTCGGAAAAGCCGGAGGCGCCTTCCGACGCTTACACCAATGTCATCCCCCAGCCGGCATGTTAAGGCGGTATTCAGGGATTAGATCATGCGTTTTGCAGGATTTTGCGAACAAGGAGGTGTTATGCAATATCGGCGTTGTTATGTTGAAGGAGGTTGTTATTTTTTCACGGTTAACCTGCTGCAACGGGATAAAACCCTGCTGGTGGATCATATCGATCTGCTGCGCTCATCGGTTCGCTGGGTTAAGGATAGGTACCCCTTTCATATTGATGCCTGGGTGGTGATGCCGGATCACATGCATGCGGTATGGACGCTGCCTGCAGGTGATTCTGATTACTCTTCCCGCTGGTGTGAGATAAAGAAACGTTTTTCAAAAGGTCTGCTTAATCAGGAACCCCGCTCTGATGTGCGCTTGCGTAAAGGTGAACGAGGTATCTGGCAACGTCGCTTTTGGGAGCACACTATTCGTGATGACGATGATTTGAAGCATCATATCGACTATGTTCACCAGAACCCGCTCAAACATGGACTTGTGACTGATCTTAAACACTGGCCGTATTCCAGTTATCACCGATGGTTACGGCAACAACACAATCTGTAATTAACGTAGGTCGGAAAAGCGCCGTGGGCGCGCCTTCCGACACGTGATCCATCCATCATGGAATCTTTCGATACAAATACCTAAGCCAATGTGGAAGGCCAATGTCGGAAGACGCCTTCGGCTTTTCCGACCTGCGCGATGTATTCAATATCAGCATTCAATCAGGGTTAACGGTCTATCCCATAAGGCCGGCAGGCCAGTTGTATCATTCGGCCGAGTTTGTAGGTTCTTCGGGCGGTGATCAGGGATTGAGAAACGCCGCCGAGGATGCGGTTCATCAGTTCGTCGCTGCCTTCACTGAGCAGTTTCTCCTGCGCCAGTGTTTCTACCCCGGCAACCACCATCACGGTGACCAGCGCCTGTCTGAACAAGCGAACGGCGCTCAGGCTGGTGGTTTCCAGACCGTAAACGGCGGCTATCTCGCGGGTCATGGTGCGGGAGCGCCAGAGCACCACTAAGGTGTCTAACCCGGCATGGGGAATCACCATAACAGCGGTGCCTGTGGTCAGGGTGTAATGGCGGATGATCTTTTGGGCTTGCTGGTCCAGCTCCCGCAAAACCATCAGCTGATACAGCTGCCAGTACTCTTCAGCGGTGGTGCGTTCTACTGCGGCGTCTTTAAAGCGTTGGATCAGCTGAGGCGCAGCTTTGCTCTGCCGTTCCAGCCAGGGCGTTAAGGCGGCTTTCAGTGCGGTGAGATCCTTGTTTTTAAGCGCTTGCTGAACCCCATCCTGTTCACTTTTCAGCCGTTTGATCTCTGCTGCGGAGCGTCGCTCCTGTCTCCAGACGTTTATCGCGCCCAGCACCACAACCGCCAGCACACCACTACCCAGTGTCCCTAACAGCCAGTGGCTCTGCCAAAGTGAGACCAGTTCGTTGGTGAGCATCAGCAGAAGCAGAACGCCCGCAAGGGCGATCACGCTTTTAGCAATTCCATTGCCTTCCTTGCTCCGGGATATGGCTGATGGTAACCCTGTGTCTGCCCCCTTCCCTTGCAGTATCTCTTCTTCATGGGTGTTGATCGCATCTGCAGGCTGATCTTTAAGTGTCTCAGTGGCGGCTTCCGGTGCATAACCGGGGTTACGCGGGGCTTCCTGTTGTGTAGCCTTCTCTTTGGTGTGCCTGTCTTCAAAAGAACGGCTGTTAGCTGTCGGGTCACCCGTTTCGGGTGTTGCAGGCTCGATATAACCGGGTTTCTGGGTCATGACAGGTCATCCTTCAGCAGATCATTAAGCACGCGGCCCAGCTGATACGCGGGCAGCAACTGATTAACATTGGCGATGCGGGCTGGCGGTGACCAGCGTTTAAGCTGCAGCTGTTCCGGTAAGGTGTGCCAGTCGATGGGCAGCGCTTCCGGGACACGACCGGAGTAATAAGGCTGCTGGCGGCCATCGCTCTCCCGCCCCAGCAGATACTCCTGACCGTTGTCATCCACCAGACTGCGGGTGGCTTCCAGCGCCGCGATGGCGCGATAGCGAACATCCGCCCGTGCCCGGACGTCGTTACCGGGGTCGATCTCGTTCAGCAGTGCGCCAAGCAGTTTCTCCAGCCGGATACGTTCGGACAGAACCAGCTGATCCGCTTTGGTGACGGCAAAGACGACACGGCCAATTTTACGGTTCAGCCACTGGAGCACGCCCTTCTGACTGCCGTAACGGAAGAATCGCAATGCGGCCTGCATCGCTTGCTGCAGTTCGTTCAGGGCCGCCTCCCCTTGCTCCAGAGCGGTCAACAGATCCACCAGAATGACCTGACTGTCCAGATGGCGGAAATGACGCCCCAGATGGCTTTCGATCTCCTGTTTGTAGGCGTCGAACAGGCGGCTCATGCTTTTCTGCAGTTTGGGTAGCTGCAGGTGATCCGGTACCGGAAAGAAACCCAGCATGGAATAGTTCTGCATCTGCCCCGGCACCAGTACACGGCTGGGTTGATTCAGCACGTAGCCTTCAGCGCGGGCGGCAATCAGGTAATCTTTCCAGGCATCGGTCAGCTTGCGTTGCAGGGCGTCGCTCACCTGCTGCTGTTCTGCGGCTTCGGCGATCAGTTGACGGAAGGGTTCGCTGAGTTTTTGCCGGTGAGGCTGCTGGGCCAGTTCCCATGCGGAGTCTGACCACTGACTGAAGGATTGTTCCGGCAGAGCCAGATCTGCCAGCCATTCACCGGGGTAATCCATGATTTCCAGATGCAGGGTATCTGCCGAGATCAGATTCTGCAGGGCTTGCTGCTTCTGCGGGCGCTTGATCTCAAGATCCAGCCAGGTGAGGTCATGGGTGGGTTCGGGCCAGCGGCCCTGCCCCATCAGGCTGTCGCGGTGACGAAAGAAATCGAACTGACTTCGGCGAGCCAGTTTGTCCTCTTTTAACAGTGCGGGTTTGAGCAGCCCGGCATCAAACAGGTCTAAACCGGTGAGCGGGTGTCGGCTGACACCCTCCGGCAGGGGCTCATCCACCCGAAGCAGGCTGTGGGTCAGCTGGGTGATAAGAACGGTTTTACCGGCACGGGAAAAGCCGGTTACGCCCATGCGGTGATGTTTCTGCAGGGTTAGATTCTCGGCCTGACGGATCAGTTTTTGGCCGACCTTTTTACCAAGCTGTTTGCCGATTTTACTGCCGAGCTGTTTACCGGCGCTTTTCAGATAGCGTTTAACCACAAAAGGACTCCTTAACCTGCCGCTTTCCTGTAGGGATGAGCGGCCGGCATCTTACTGCCGTAAAACTGACTCAACCTTCTCTCTAATTGCGGGCTAATCGCACATTTACAACCGAAGCTGTCATAAAATGTCGTGTTGGGGCGTGTAAGTAACACCGCTTACTCAAATACCACAGTCTGTATTTGATCCGATTACAGATTCCCTCATAATTTCCGTTTATTACTGCCTATGTATTAAAACATCACGTTTGCTATAAAAACGAAAGACTAAAAAACGAACGATAGAAAAACGAAAGAGAGGGTTATGCGTTTATCACTGTTGGGTTCGGCTGTTTTGGGTTTGTCCTTAATCGGTAGTCAGGTTCAGGCCAAGGAGGTTGCTGAGCGGCATCATGCTTCGGTTCTGATGTATCACCATATCAGCGCTGACACACCCCGCTCTACCAGTACGGATGCTGAGACCTTTATCCGGCATCTTGATCTGTTAAACGAGCTGGGATTTCAGGTCTGGTCACTGCCTCGGGTTGCTGAGTACCTGAAAGCTAACAAGCCGATGCCGGACAAGGTGGCGGTACTGACGTTTGATGATGCTTATATCAGTGTCTATAAAACCGCCATGCCGATTATGGTGGCCCGGAACTTACCCTTCACGATTTTTGTCAACGCGACGCCAATCAATCAGGGTAATCGGCAGTATATGACCTGGGAGCAGCTGCGTGAGGCCAGAGAGAAAGGCGCAACCCTGGGCAATCATTCTTTGCACCATGAGCATATGATCCGTAAGCAGGCGGGCGAAAGTGAAGCCCAGTGGCTGGATCGTATGCGCGCTGAGATTACCGGGAACCAGCAACAGCTGGAGCAATATCTGGGCAGTCTGACTCCTGCTAAGACGGCCCCTAAGCTGTTTGCTTACCCCTACGGCGAGTTTAATCCGGCACTGGAAACTCTGTTGGCGGATCTGGGCTATATCGCTTTTGGGCAGCAATCCGGTGCGGTGAGCGGCTTTACCTCTTTACAGGGGGCTCCTCGTTATGCGGCTAATGGCATCTATTCAAACCCGAAAACGCTTGAGACCAAGCTGATGGCGCTGCCCTTTCCTGTACGGTCTGAAACCCCGCGTTCCGGGGTGTTAGCTGCGGATGATCGTAGTCCGGTGCTGACGCTGACATTGGAGAAGGGTGATTATCGTCTGGATCAGCTACGCTGTTATGGCCCCGGAGGCGAGTTGTTGCAGGTGGCAAAAGAATCTCAGGCTGATGGCGCGGTCCAGCTGCAGGTGTCGACGAAAAAGACGTTACCTGCGGGACGGCATCGTTATAACTGCACCGCTCCCCATCGTTCAGAGCCGCGCTGGTTTTGGTTCTCCCGTCAGTGGATGCTGCCAAAACCGGATGGCAGCTGGTACAAGGGTTAAGGCTGAGCCGATGAGAGCCAGTGTGGTATCAATCAAACAGGGAAAGCAACAATGACGAGTTCTCAGCACTCTTTGACAGAAAAAAATGGCCTGACGCCAATAACAAAAGTCGTTTTATGCGTTGGTGTTGTTGGATTAAGCGCCCTTGCCAGTGGCAGGTTGCAGGCGCAACAGGCGACGGATCAGGTCGCCCCGGAAGCGGCCAGCCAACGGGCAGAGAATCAGGCCCATACGGCCCATGAGTTTATTGTTGCCGCAGCAAACCCCTATGCTGTTGAAGCGGGTTATCAGGTTTTAAAAGAGGGCGGCAGTGCGATTGATGCCATGGTGGCGGTACAAACGGTTTTGGGGCTGACTGAACCCCAATCCTCCGGATTGGGTGGTGGTGCTTTTATGCTCTACTACGATGCGGATCAACAGCAGTTAACCACCTTTGATGGCCGTGAGACCGCTCCGCTGGCCGCTAGACCTGAACTGTTTCAGGATGATCAGGGTAAACCGGTTAAGTTCTTTGATGCCGTGGTGGGTGGTCGTTCTGTGGGAACGCCGGGCACGGTTAAGCTGATGGCAGAGACGCATCAACGCTTCGGTCAATTGCCCTGGTCACGTCTGTTGCAGCCCGCAAAGCAGTTGGCCGAGCAGGGTTTTATTGTCTCCCCCCGCCTAGCCGGTGCTATTGCCAATGATCAGCAGCGCCTGAGTCGTTATCCGGATACCCGCGCTTACTTCTTTACGCCGGATGGGCAACCTCTGCCGGAAGGTTATCGTTTGACCAATAAAGCCTATGCCGAAACGCTGGGACTTCTGGCTAAGCAGGGAGCTGATGCATTTTACCATGGGAAAATTGGCAAGGATTTGGTGAGAAAGGTTCAGGCAATTCAAGATAATCCCGGCCTGCTGACGGAAACAGACCTGAGTATCTATCAGATCAAAGAGCGGCCTGCGGTTTGTGCGCCCTACCGTCACTATGATGTCTGTGGCATGGGGCCACCCAGCTCCGGCGCTCTTACGGTAGGTCAGATACTGGGCATGGTGGAAGCGTTTGATCTGAAATCTTTGGGGCCGGATAACCCGAAAAGCTGGCAGATTATCGGTGATGCTTCCCGCCTGGCCTTTGCAGATCGCGGCCGCTATATGGCCGATACCGATTTTGTGCCCATGCCACAAGGCCTGCTTGATCAGAAGTACTTGAAACAGCGAGCGGCGCTGATTCAGCCGGGAAAAGCTCTGGCGTCGGTGGATGCCGGTGAGCCGGAATGGCATCAGCCGATTGCTCTTGCCGATGATATCTCGCTGGAACTGCCCTCCACCAGCCATCTGGTGATTGTGGATCGTGACGGCAATATTGTTTCGATGACCACGACGATTGAAAACGGTTTTGGCTCACGGGTGATGTCCGGTGGCTTTCTGCTCAATAATGAGCTGACGGATTTCTCCTTTGCCAGCCATAAAGCGGGCTACCCGATTGCCAACCGGCTGGAACCGGGCAAACGCCCTCGCTCTTCTATGGCCCCAACTCTGGTGATGAAGGATGGTAAACCGTATCTGGCATTGGGTTCTCCCGGAGGCTCACGGATTATCGGCTATGTGGCCTCAGCGCTGATTGCCCATCTGGATTGGGGGATGCCGCTTCAACAGGCGATCAGCAAACCCCATCTGATCAATCGCTTTGGAACCTATGATCTTGAAGCGGGAACAACCGCAGAAGCGCTTAAAGCACCCTTGGAGGCGATGGGCTATAAGGTCTCGGTCAGAGATCTGAATTCCGGTCTGCATGGGGTTCTGTTTAAGGATGGCAAACTGATCGGGGCGGCTGACCCCAGACGGGAAGGTGTGGTTTTGGGGGATTAACGCCAGTACTGACTCAGAGACTTATCTTTCTTCTAACGGGTCTTTTCAGAGAGCGCTTTGTTGTAAGGGCTTTTGGTGGGTTAACGGGGACGATTCGGGTCAAAAATGGCTTTAATCGTCCCTTTTTTGTGCAGCTGAACCAGCGCCTCTTTTACGAGCGGGCTATAGGAATGCATGTCGGAACGTTTGGAAATAAAAAGATCAGCCCGGGCAGAACCCAGTACCAGCAAGGTTTTAGTAGCCGAGGGGTCAACCGATCGCGCTCTCAGGCTGTGGTACAGAGTCTGATCAAGGCAGATCAGAGCATCCAGCCGGCCCTTAAGCAGCATATCAACACCCTTCTCCATTGAACTCAGCGCCACCTTACTCAGCTTTTCATTGTTATCGAACACCGGACCGTACTTGGAGCCACGAACATAGCCAATTTTTTTTCCGATCAGGTCATTGAGTTGAGTGATTTCCGGGGCATTTTTGCGGCCGGTAACCTGTATGTCAAACCTTGAGATTTCACCCAGAGAGTCACCGTAACTAAGGGATTC
>NZ_CEYNZH010000028.1:0-39709 GCF_982874595.1 Oceanospirillum sp.
CTCAGGCCATGGCAGCCGGATAAATAAAGTGTCCAACTTTATGGGGTCACTTCACAAGGGAGGGCTTTTTTGAAACAGCTTGTAAATACCGGTACAAAAGGCTGAAAAATGCTTATTCAGCGTCAACCAGAAAGAGTTTTGGGTTAACAAAAACGCCATTCAGGGAGACTCCCCAGTGCAGGTGAGGCCGCTTAATGTCGGCGGCGTAATCTTTACCGGCTTCAATATGGTGGCCTGACGTACCGACTTTGCCGATCTCTTCACCGCGTCGAATACGCTGACCTTCCCTGATTCGGAAGTTAATACCGGCAAGGTGGCTGTATTGAGTGAAAAGCCCTCGACCATGATCAATCAGCACCGTTTTACCCCCGTAGAAAAGGTCGCGAATCATCACTACTGTACCATCTGCAGGTGCCGCGGCACGTTGGCCGCTCAGGTCGATACCGTTGTGGCTGTCCAGTAACTCACCATTCATAAAAACACGATCACCAAATTGCCGAAGCTGGCTACCGCGGGTTGGATGCAGAAAAGTGCGTGTGTCCGGCTCTTTATCGTTCCATTGGTTAATCAGGCGGTTCAGGCGAGCATCATCCTGTTCGATCTGCTGCTCCTGTTTGCGGTTCAGGTTTTTCTTCACCGGGTTTCGGGTGACGATATAGTTTTCAGTGTGCTGGGCTGGGCGCACATTGATCATCAGCTCCCGGTTGCGGCCATTGGGCTGTTCAATTACGAGCGGTTGTTTTCCGGCAGGTGTGTCGAGTGGAATGCCGACCCAGGCGATCCAGCGGTTATCGCTTTTTTTGTTATAGGGGCGATTCATCACAAACACCCGTTTGCCCTGAAAATAAACCACAGGTTCTGCTTCTGTTCCCAGAGAAACCGGCAGTTCAATCACCGCAACACCGCCGGGCATGGGGTCGGGTTTAGGATCATAATCGGGCGCTGTTTCTGCATGGCTCAGCGAACTCAAAGTTAAGCCCAACGAGAGTATCAGAAGACAGAATGTGTTTTTGAATGCAGGTAATAAGTGGATTCGGGTAGACAGAAAAGACCGAGATGCGGCTGTCCCGTTAAAGCTGTGTATTAACCCAAATACGGAACGTCGGCTCTTTGTGTGTCGGCGCATTGTCTTCCCCTTAGCAGCGCAGTAACGAGTAATATCTAGTTATCGGCATCTTGCTCAATAACTTTGCAGTGTAATACACCTGTTGCCAGTTGTGCGGAGATGCTGTCTCCCTGACTAACGTCCCGATAATGACGGACAATATTGCCCTTGTCATCCTGAACAATGGCATAGCCCCGGGATAACGTTGCCAGAGGACTGACGGTTTGCAGGCGATGACTCAAGCCTGCCAGTTTTTGCTGGTGGCCTTCAATCTGGTGTTGCCATGCTTTTTGTAAAGCTTGTTGCAGCTTCTGCAAGTGGGTTTGTTGATGCTGAAGATCGCGCAGAGGGTTCGCTCGCCAAAATCGTGATTTCAGCTGCTCCAGCTGCTGATCTGCCTGCCGGGTTTGTTGTTTTCCTGCCCGGACCAGTTGTTGTTGAAGGTTGTTCAGTTGCTGTTGCTGCTGGTTAAGCTCAGTTTTGGGGTGCCTCAGTTTGCCAGCAACCTTATCCAGTTGTTGCTGTCCGCGAAAAAGTCGGTTCTTTATACCCTGGATCAGGCGTTGCTCCAGCTGTTCCAGTTGTTGGCCCTGTTGTCTGAGACCGCTGAAACACCGCTCATAGCGATGTTCCAGATGATCAAGCTGCTGCTGACTGTTCTGCAGCTGGCGCTCCATTTGGCGACTGAGGGTGATTTCGCTCTGGCTCAGCCATTGCTGCCACTGAGCCATATCCGGGCTGACCTGTTCTGCCGCGGCTGATGGGGTGGGAGCGCGATAGTCCGCAACATAATCCGCAATAGTGATGTCGGTTTCGTGTCCTACCGCGCTAACGGTCGGGATAAAGCTGGCGGAGATCGCTCGGGCCACCCGTTCGTCATTAAAGGCCCAGAGATCTTCCAGGCTGCCACCGCCACGGCCAATAATCAGGAGGTCACTTTTGCCGTGAATATGGGCCAGTTCGATGGCTCGTGCGATAGAGTCCGGTGCTTCGCTACCCTGAACAACGGCGGGGTAGAGCACCACTTCTGCCAGCGGGAAGCGCCGTTTGAGCACAATCAGCATATCCCGGATAGCGGCACCGGTTGGCGATGTGATCAGGCCGATGACATCGGGAATCGGCGGCAGTGGTTTTTTCCGGCTGCGGTCAAACAAGCCTTCCTCTTTCAGCTTGAACTTCAATGCTTCAAAGGCACGGATCAAGGCACCGCGTCCCTGTTCCTCCATGGTTTCCGCGATCAGCTGAAAGTCCCCCCGGCCTTCATACAGGCTGACTTTGGCGTGGAGCTGAACCTTGTCACCGTTTTTCGGGCGGAAGGCGAGCAGTCCGGCGCGATTGCGGAACATGGCACAACGCACCTGACTGTTTTCATCTTTCAGGCTGAAATAGAGATGCCCGGAGCCTGGTGTGCTCAGATTGGATATTTCGCCTTCCACCACAACCAGAGCAAACCGGCTTTCTAACAGCTGGCGTGCCTGACGGTTTAGTTGACTGACCGTTAACACGTTCGGTTCTGAAGGCGTGGTTGATCCAGACGGTGCGGGAAAAATGCCATCCGGAGCACGGGTGAATCCGGAGGAGATCTCATCAGCAGGCGAGGGGGAAAATTCGCTCTTGTTCCGGCCGAAGGATGAGGGTTTGTCTGGCATTTTAGGCTCCGTTTGAGGCTTTCTTAAGATCGATGGCTATTCTACGGCCAATGACAGTGTTTTTTTACAGCAACATCTGGGAAAAGAGAAGAATCCAAGCTTAATACTGGTTTACCCAGAAAAACTCTTACGATAAAATATTGGGTTATTCTTCTTTCTATCCTCACTCTTCAGCAGGCTCGCGGAATATGTTACGTATTGCTCAAGAAGCACTCACCTTTGATGATGTTTTGCTGGTTCCAGGTTACTCAGACGTCCTCCCGAATGACGTCAGCCTGAAGACACGACTCACCCGTGATATCTCTCTTAATATCCCGCTGATCTCTTCAGCGATGGATACCGTTACCGAAGCGCGTCTGGCTATCGCGATGGCGCAGGAAGGCGGCGTTGGTATTATTCACAAAAACATGACTATTGCTCAGCAGGCTCAGCAAGTACGTCAGGTTAAGAAACACGAAAGCGTTATCGTTAAAGATCCTGTAACGGTAACACCCTCGACTACCGTAAGCGAACTGCTTGCCCTGACCGAAGACACCCGTTTCTCCGGTATGCCGGTTGTTGAAGGCGACGAGCTGGTCGGTATCGTAACCAGCCGTGATTTCCGCTTTAAACCCAATCTGGATGATGTTGTTGCCAACATCATGACCACGAAAGAGAAGCTGGTTACGGTTAAGCAGGGTACTTCTCTGGACGAGATCAAAGCCAAGCTGCACCAGCACCGTATCGAAAAGATTCTGGTTGTGGACGACGAGTTCCACCTGCAGGGTCTGGTAACGGTTAAGGATATCGAAAAAGCCCGTACATACCCGAACGCCTGCAAAGACGAAGACGGTCGTCTGCGTGTGGGTGCTGCAGTAGGTACCGGTGCAGAAACGCCTGATCGTGTTGCCGCGCTGGTTGAAGCCGGTGTTGACGTGATCGTGGTGGATACGGCTCACGGCCACTCCAAAGGTGTTATCGACCGTGTTCGCTGGGTGAAAGAGAACTTCCCTCAGGTTCAGGTAATTGGTGGCAATATCGCAACCGCTGAAGCCGCTATTGCGCTGGCTGAAGCCGGTGCCGATGCCGTTAAAGTGGGTATCGGTCCGGGTTCTATCTGTACGACCCGTATCGTTGCCGGTGTGGGTGTCCCTCAGATCTCTGCAGTGGCCAATGTTTCCACGGCGCTGGAAAAGTACGGCATTCCTGTTATTGCTGATGGCGGTGTGCGTTTCTCCGGTGATCTGGCGAAAGCGATTGTTGCTGGTGCCAGCGTTGTTATGGTGGGTGGTCTGTTGGCCGGTACTGAAGAAGCGCCGGGCGAGATCGAACTGTATCAGGGCCGCTCTTACAAGTCTTACCGTGGTATGGGTTCTATGGGTGCTATGTCTCAGGCTCAGGGTTCCAGTGACCGTTACTTCCAGGATAAAGATGCTGGCGTAGAGAAGCTGGTTCCGGAAGGTATTGAAGGTCGTGTGCCTTATAAAGGTTCTATGACGGCTATCGTACACCAGCTGATGGGCGGTCTGCGCTCTTCTATGGGCTACACCGGTAGTGGCGATATTCAGACCATGCGCACCAAACCTGAGTTTGTGAAGATCACAGGCGCAGGCATGATGGAGTCGCATGTACACGATGTACAGATCACCAAAGAAGCCCCGAACTATCGGGTCGGCTGATCGGCTACAGCGTTTAAAAAGTGGGGCATTGCGCCCCACTTTTGATTTAAGGCATGTCAGCAGATGTCATGTCGGAAGACAGCGCTGTTTCAGGCGCACGAATGATTCCCGGAGCAGCATCTCCTGCTGGCCGGACGACCACTTTATACAGGCTGTTCATCCCGGACAGACCGTTACTTTATTGATGGGTTGGTAAAATAATGAGCCAAGATATTCATGCTCAGAAAGTCCTGATTCTGGATTTCGGATCTCAGTACACGCAGCTGATTGCTCGCCGTGTTCGTGAACTGGGTGTTTACAGTGAAATTCGCGCCTTCGATATGACTGAGGAAGAGATCCGCGAATTTGATCCGAAAGGCATCATTCTGGCCGGTGGTCCTGAGTCGGTAACTGAAGCCGGTTCGCCGCGCGCACCTGAGTGTGTTTTCAGCATGGGGCTTCCTGTTCTGGGTATCTGCTACGGCATGCAAACCATGGCCGAGCAGCTGGGCGGTCAGGTTCAGGGCTCTGATGTGCGTGAGTTCGGTTATGCGCAGGTGAAAATCGAAGCGGATAACGGTCTGACCAAAGACGTAAAAGATCATGTTGATTCCGACGGCAAAGCGCTGCTGGATGTTTGGATGAGCCACGGTGACAAAGTGGTTGCCATGCCGGAAGGTTTTGAACTGCTGGCCTCTACGCCAAGCTGTGCCATCGCCGGTATGTTCCACGCCGAGAAGAACTTCTTCGGTGTCCAGTTCCACCCTGAAGTAACGCACACTCTGCAGGGCGGACGTCTGCTGGAACACTTCCTGATGGAAATCTGCGGCTGTGAAGCGCTGTGGACTGCCGCCAACATTATCGAAGATCAGATTGAACGTGTTCGCGCACAGGTTGGTAATCAGAAAGTTCTGTTGGGTCTGTCCGGTGGTGTGGACTCTTCCGTGGTTGCTGCCCTGCTGCACAAAGCGATTGGCGATCAGCTGACTTGCGTATTTGTAGACAACGGTCTGCTGCGTAAGAATGAAGGCGATATGGTCATGGACATGTTCGCCAAGAACATGGGCGTTAAAGTGATCCGTGCTGATGCTGAAGACCTGTTCCTGGGCAAACTGGCCGGTGTATCGGATCCGGAAGCCAAGCGTAAAGTGATCGGTAACACCTTTATCGAAGTCTTCGATGAAGAAGCCAGTAAACTGAAAGATGTTAACTTCCTGGCACAGGGGACTATCTACCCGGACGTCATCGAGTCTGCTGCCGCTAAAACCGGTAAAGCACACGTGATCAAGTCACACCACAACGTGGGCGGTCTGCCGGAAGATATGAAGATGGAACTGGTTGAGCCACTACGCGAACTGTTCAAAGACGAAGTGCGCAAGATCGGTCTGGAACTGGGCCTGCCATACGATATGGTTTACCGTCACCCATTCCCTGGACCGGGTCTGGGCGTGCGTATTCTGGGCGAAGTTAAGAAAGAATACGCGGACATCCTGCGTGAAGCGGATGCGATCTTCATCGAAGAACTGCACAACTTCGACTGGTATCACAAAACCAGCCAGGCGTTTGTGGTCTTCCTGCCGGTTAAATCCGTAGGTGTTGTGGGCGACGGCCGTCGTTACGAGTGGGTTGTGTCTCTGCGTGCGGTAGAAACCATCGACTTTATGACGGCTCGCTGGGCGCACCTGCCATACGAGCTGCTGGAGAAGGTTTCCAACCGTATCATCAACGAGATCAGCGGTATCTCCCGCGTGGCTTACGATGTATCCAGCAAGCCACCAGCGACCATTGAGTGGGAATAATTATTCCTCTGGAATAAGCCCACTGATATCAGTTATCTGATACAAAGAAACCCCTGAAGAAATTCAGGGGTTTTTTGTTTTCAGATCATGGGTTGGTAGTCGATATGACGATGAATACTGTTTTAGCAGGAGGTGCTAAGGCAGTACCGGAGTTTGTCTCTAGGAAAGGGCTATATCAGACGAGATAGCACCGCATCCACGTCGTTTAGAAAGCTGGTCCAGTCACCCGCTTCGTCGATGCCGTTGATACGCAAGAGGAACAATCCCTCAACAGCGAGGAAGGCGACACGTGCTGCCTGAGCATCTGGAGATTCTCCATCCAGACGGTTAAACATTCCTCGATACCAGTTGCGTGTTTCTCTTAAATTTTCAGGGTTTTCCAGATAGCTGACCATCAGGCCCGCAATCTTGGCATCCATTGCTTGTTGTGCGGTTCGCATCGCCTTGATGTAGCTTCGGATAAAGTTGACAGGGTTATTTGCTGATGTTTCGTCCAGCATTGCATCGAACCGGCTTGTCCAGCGGTTGATCAGGCAGCTCACCAAGTCATCTCTGTTGGCGAACGAATATTGTACGCCTCCCTTGGATATGCCTGCGGCCTTTGCTAAAGCACCTATGGTTAGTGCTGAGCCGCCTTGCTCGCGTACCAGTTCTTCGGCTACATCCAGCAGACCATCTCGGGTAATGGTGGGTTTTCTGCCCATTGTCTTTCTCTTTTGGCTCCATTAAAATTTTTTAAATACGACCGTATTTAAAAAGGTCGCGTTCAAATCATAGGTGAACTCGTGTCTTGCTGCCACCCAAACCCCAAACGCTGGCTGATCCTGTTGGCAGTGATGCTTGCATTTTTGCCGGTTGTTCTCGATATGACCATTCTTCATGTCGCGGTCCCTACATTGACTCAGACCTTAGAGGCCTCTAACAACCAGGTATTGTGGATCATCGATATCTATCCGCTTTTGATGGCGGGCTTTCTGGTGCCTATGGGGACTTTGGCTGATAGGGTGGGTAATCGACTCATCTTATTGATTGGTCTGGTGGTTTTCGGGGTAGCTTCTGCAGCTGCAGCCTTTGCGCCAACGGTTCAGATGTTGATTGGAGCGCGAATTCTTCTGGCTGTTGGCGGCTCCATGATTATGCCCTGCGTACTGGGCATAATTCGTCGTACGTTTGAGGATGATGCTGAGCGGGGATTTGCACTGGGTCTATGGGGCGCTGTAGGTGCTGCTGGAGCTGCAATTGGTCCCTTGTTAGGAGGGGCGCTGTTGGAGCATTTCTGGTGGGGGTCAGTGTTCCTGATCAATGTGCCGGTAATGTTTATTGTGGCACCGGCTTGCTGGTTGTTGTTGTCGCGTCAGGAGCAAACCTCAGTTGGTCACTGGCCTATTGGTCAGGCCTTATTGCTGATTATCGGTATGATTTCGGTGGTGTATGCGGCCAAAACAGGTTTCAGTGGTAAAGAGCCTCTTGTTATGGTTTTGCTGACGCTGTTCTTCGGTGTGCTGATGCTGGCGTTATTTGCCCGGAAGCAGTTACGTACGACCGAGCCGATGTTGGACCTTTCCTTGTTTGCGCACCCAGCTATTGCTGCGGGTATTATTATGGCCGTGATTGCTAGTGGTGCATTGGCTGGGGTCGAACTAACGTTGGCACAGGAGCTACAGTATGTATTGAATAAGACGCCGCTGCAGGCTGGGATATTTATGATTCCTATTATGGCGGCTGCCGCGGTGGGTGGTCCTGTGGCTGGTTGGCTGTCCGCTCGTTACGGTTTGCGCCTTGTTGCGAGTCTGGCGCTGCTTATCGCTGCTCTATCGCTTGGCTGGCTTGCTTTGCTTGATTTCAACGAGCCTGGGCTGGTTGTGCCCGTGTTACTGGCATTGCTGGGCTTAGCTCTCAGTATTGGCCTGACCGCATCATCCATCGCTATCATGGGTGCGGTCGATGCCAGTAAGGGGGCTGCGGCAGGCTCTCTGGAAGCCACAGGCTATGAGCTGGGTACGGGGCTCGGAATCTCTCTCTTCGGTTTGTTCATGTCTGTTATTTTTGGTCGTAACCTCGCCATCCCCGTTGGTTTACCGCCGGATCTTGCTGATCAGGCTGCTATTTCAATCGGTGATACGTATCTGGTGGCGCAGCATCTGACCGATGATCATGCTGCTACATTAATCGATGCCGGTAAGGTGGCTTTTTCTGCAACACACTCAGTGTTGCTCCTGACCGCATCGGCAATAATTGCGGGGCTTGCCGTTTTGGTGTTCTTTCTGTTAGCTGAAGTTCGCAAAAGTAGGCTGTGAGTGAGTTATATGCTTTGGGGCTTGTGTTGTGTTTTTTATGACACTACCGCATCCGGCAATCTGTGAAATGCTGCTTTATGGGCTTGGTTGATAAAACCTGCTGTTTGCTTCAGCATCGGCAGGTTTTTTATGCCTGCATATATTTGATTGGAAACTTTAAATGCCCACACGGATAGTCTCGCTTCTCAACCGCCACACCTTTCTCATACTCCACCGCTGGCTGGGGCTGTTGCTGATTCTGCCGGTGCTGCTGTTGTCCCTGACCGGTGGCTTGCTGGTCTACAAGCAGGAGCTGGATCAATGGTTTAATGCTGATCTGATGCTGATCGAGCAGTATGACCTGTATGCAGAACCTCTGTCAGTTGCTCAGTTGGAGGATCGAATCCAACAGGTTTATCCGCAATCCCGAATCAGCTGGTTTGATCTGAGTTTTTATCAGGGATCAGCTTATCTACCGGGGCAGGAGAGTGGTGTGCAGCCTGCGGCGGTGTTCTGGATTTCAGGTGTGCGGGATGGCTTTGGCAATTACCATGCGCCCATTCACAGTCAGATTTTTGTGAATCCTTACACCGGAGAGGTGCTGGGTGGCCGCAAGTGGGGGGAATATCATCCTACGGGCAGCGAGCCGTTAACCCGTAATCTGATGCCGCTGATCTACAAACTGCATTATTCGATGCTGGCGGGGCAGGATGGACGGGCGATTCTGGGCTGGCTGACACTTGTCTGGTTGTTGTTGGTTCCGGTCGGTGTCTATCTGAGCTGGCCGCATCATGCGAAGTCATCTTCTGGCGGCACCGGAAACCGTAAAAAACCTGCCTTCCGGCATGATCTGATCCATTGGTTAGGCTTCTGGCGCTACCGGAAGGGGAAGAGTTATTTCCAGAAAGACTTCTTCAATCATCGTTGGCTGGGGCTGGTTTTTACGCCGGTGATGATCATTTTCCTGTTGTCTGGTCTGAGCTTTAACCTGAAGCCGATCTACTATGCTGTGTTTGATCCTGTGGACCAGAGGCAGCTGGCACATAAAACCATTGAGACATCGCCCATGGGGCAGGCGCAGCCGATGAGTCTTGAGCAGGCGGTGGCCACCGGGCAGCGTTTGACTCAGGCGTGGGCGAAGGATGAGGGCTTTGATGTTATTCGCCCTGTCGGGCTGTCGCACTCTGCTTTTAAAGGCACTTATCTTTATCGCAGTTATTCCTCGCTGGATTATTCTGCGGATAGCGCTAAGACCAGTGTCTGGTTTGATGCGAAAACGGGCGAGCTGCTGGCGCGTTTTCAGGCAACTGGGGCAAGTAGCGTGGATTCGATGACGGTCGGATTTGGGGCTGTGCATAAATCAGAGCTGGGCGGGTGGAGCCGAATGCTCAGTCTGTTGGTGGTTGCCGCGTCGGTCTGGCTGACTGTGACGGGTTTTCGGATCTGGTGGTTCAAATATCGGGCGAGAAGAAGCAGTGCTCGTAGAAAGAAGCATCAGGGGTAGAAAGAAACAGCACGAGTAGAAAGAAACAGGGCCCGTAGAAAAAGGGTCTGACCGTTAAAGAGGTGAAAACAAAACGCGTGCCGGAGCACGCCTTTTGTTTTCTTGCCTGCAAAACGCGATCAGGATTCGGTATTACCGGAATCTGATTTAGTTGTAGCAGTTTTTGCAGCCGTTGTTTTTGCCGCTGAAGTTTTGCGAGCTGTCGTCTTTCTTGCTGTTGTTTTTCTGGGAGCCGCCTTGCGCGCGGCAGGTTTTGATGCAGCAGCGTCAGGCGCTTGTTGGGTTTCAGGTGCTGGCTGAGCCGCAGGTGTTGTTTCGGCTGCGGCCGGTGCTGGATTCTTGCTCTGATAAGCCGGTGGCTCATCCGCTAAGAAGTCGGTCACCGCTTCCAGGAATTCGCCTAACAGAGCGTGACTGACCACAAAAATATGGCCGATATTTTTCTCAATGGTACGGTTCAGGCCGCCACGAACCATCTGCTGGTTATCGGCTTTACGTCCCCAGCGCTCGCTGGTTTTACAGGAGCCAACAGGGGCAATCGGATCACGCTGACCGCAGTAATCGAACAGGGCGATATCAGCGTTGTTCAGCGCATCCATATTGACGGGTTTGCCATCCAGCTCGGGGACGTCAGAGGGTAGGCAGTACTCGCCTTTCCAGATCTGGTTGCCCATAAAAATCTTCTGAATCCACTCACGGTGTGCCCGCGCCGGGAAGCGTGTACCGCTGTGTAGCCAGTTAAGGAACGGGGCGGCATCGTCAATGGCACCGGGATAGTTTGCCCGGCTATAAAAACCTTCCAATACGGTCTGTTCGACACCGGGCTGGATGGTGTGCATACCGGATTCAATGGCGTAAGGGGAGATATTGCAGTTGCCATAGAACAGCTGCATCACATCGGCATCGTAATCGTTGCGGATTAGATCCCGCATCGGTTTATGACCGCTGGCTTCGTCATCAAACAGAACCGGTGTTGTCATCAGCACGACCTGACGAATACAAACATCTTTGCCGGTGATCTGTGCTTCTTCAATCCGGCGAGCCAGATACGGCATAAAGAGGGTGCCGCCCATGCAGTAGGCCATCACCTCAATATTCTGTTTCGGATGACGTTCCAGAATCAGATCCAGGTAGGTGTCGTGGACGGTCTTGCCGTAGAAATCCAGACCCAGCTGACACTGATCCGGTCCCGGATTACCGTAATCCACCAGATAAAGGTCGTAACCCAACTGCAGCATACCTTCGATCACCGACTTGCCGGGAGCCAGGTCAAACAGCTCGCAACGGTTGATCATGGGGCTTGCCATATACAGGGTTTTGCCGTTGGCTTTGACCCCTTCAGGTCGCGGATAGTGGCGCAGTTTTACGGTATAGAGTTCAGAGCCTGGCACGGTTTCCCATTGGCACGCTCCGATCTGGGCGCGGGGGGAGTGCAGAGCAAAATGCCTGAGATCAAAGGCGTTGTGTTTCAGCAGAGCCAGTAGGCGATCTTCACAGTCTTTAAGGTAGTCCGCGTCACTGACTCGCCATTCTCCTTCTGCATTTTTTTTGCGGTAGGGTTGGTCTTTATCAAGACTGAAGGTCTGACCGGTGATCACCTGAAACAGGGACCGTAGCAGGTTTTTCATGGCGGTCAGGTGAGTCTGGCCGCGACTGTGATACTGCCATTCCAGCAGTCGGAAGTTATTTAGCTGAGTGGCCAGCCAAACTTGGCCCTGAAGCGTTTCACAGGCCCAGGCACAGGTCTCTTTGTTGAAACTCAGCTCGCCATCTGTCTCTTCAGTGAAATGAGCTACTAAGGTTTTCAGCTGACCGGCATAGGCTGAATCCAGCTGCTGGTCGGCACGGGTGATCATATCCGGTGATTCATCTTTAGCGACGGCATCTTCCGTTGCCTGAATCAGAGGCTGCGCCCAGCCTGTGAATAAGGATGGCGGTACACCGTAGGGCCGGAACATTTCGCTCTGCAGATGAGAGATCTGCAACATCTGCTTCAGCATCAGGCCGTTCATCTCGCTTATCCAGTGTTTGGTGCCGCGAAGATGAGAGGGATTGTCAGCGCTACTGGTCATCAGCAGGGTTTCCAGTGCATCTGCGGTCAATGGCGGAGCGCTGTTGAGTGATCCGGCAGAAAACCACTCGCTGAATGAGGGGGCTGCTGGTTGAAGTCCGTTATCCGATATAAGTTTGTTAAGCGTGGCAAACATAGAATCCTTCTCCTGATGCAGGGTGCAGACCTGTGTGGTCTGTCTAACCCTTAAATGATTGAGCTGCAGCTTCCAGCTTATCCTGATGATGTTTATGGGGAATGTTGTCGGCCAGCAGTTGCTGATGAACCTGCTGCAGATGCGCTTTTTTGGCACTGTTATCGCCGGAAAGCGCGTTGATCTGATCATTAATCGCCCAGACGCGGATTTTTTTGATCAGAACAAGGTGAAAGGCGATACCACTGATTGAAACGATAAAGATGATCGCCAGTTGTAACCACAGGGGCATGCTTGGGTCTCCGATAAGCTTGTATCCGCATCGGCCATTGGCCGGGTGCGCTGCGGGTTAATACAGAATAGAACAGCATAGACGAATCTTCTGACACTGATATGACTTTGGCGGAGAGTGTTGAGTTCCGTCAGCTTTCACCGAGGTCGGGCAGGTCGTTCAGTCGACATTCTATTTTGTTCTGTTTGGCTTCTATTCTAGTCTTTTAGCTTTTTATTCCAATCCCTGCATATAGCTAAAGCGAGATATTGGGTGCCAGCTTTTTATTTGTTGTTGAAAATGATTCTCAATAACTTGCAGCTAACGTCGTTAAAACCCCAACCAAAAACCGGTTAATCGCTGTTATCTTGCAAAACACAGTAAAAAACTCGGGTATAAGGGTTTTGTTCAAAGTTAAATGGGACTAAAATAGTCCACTATAACGATGAAGGTAGAATCATGCTGAAACTGAGCAAAATGACCGATTACGCGGCGGTGCTGATGGCACATATTGCCCGCACGCCGGATCAGCTGTTTACCGCCACCGATATTGCGGAACAGGTACAGATTCCCAAACCGACGGTGAGTAAGGCTCTTAAGATGCTTCAGAAGAGCGGTCTGTTGGTTTCTCATCGTGGCGCACAGGGCGGCTACGGCTTGTCCCGACCGCCCAAACAGATCACCGCCAGTGACATTCTGGTCGCCATTGAAGGCCCCTTCGCGATGACCGATTGCAGTCAGGAAGATGCGCTGTGTGACCTGCAGGATACCTGCGGTGTGGCAGACAACTGGCAGCGGGTCAGTCTGGCGATGCATCAGTTGCTGCAAAGTATCACGCTGGTGCAGCTGGCGCAGAAAGAACCTCTGCAGCTGCAGTGGATGTCCGGCAATGACATCTACTCCAGCGGTGGCGAAACCCAGCCATCAGAACAGCAAACAGATAAAAGCAGTGCCCGCGCAGAGATTCCTCTCGTCGCACTGGCCCCAGAATAAGATCTTTCGGCGAGCCCGTCAGATCATCAGAACCGAATTAGCATGAACTCGATAGAACCTGTAACCGGGTGAGGAGAGACCAATGGCAAGTCAAGAGATGGAGCAGCTTGTACGTCGTGAGTACAAGCAAGGCTTTGTAACCGATATCGAGTCTGATACCGCGCCTCCCGGCCTGAATGAAGATGTGATCCGCTTTATTTCTGCCAAGAAAGAAGAGCCACAGTGGATGCTGGACTGGCGTCTGGCTGCTTTCGAACAGTGGAAAGAGATGGCCGAGCCTGAATGGGCTCATGTGAACTTCCCGCAGGTCGACTTTCAGGCGGTGTCTTACTACTCCGCACCTAAGTCTTCTGAAGACCGTCCGAAGAGTCTGGACGAGGTTGATCCTAAACTGCTGGAAACCTACGAAAAGCTGGGTATTCCTCTGCATGAGCGTGCAGCACTGGCGGGTGTCGCGATGGATATGGTGTTTGACTCCGTATCGGTGACCACCACCTTTAAAGAGCAGCTGGGCGAAGCCGGTGTGATCTTCTGCTCAATTTCGGAAGCGATCCGCGAATACCCTGATCTGATCAAACAGTATCTGGGTTCTGTCGTGCCGGTAGCCGATAACTTCTATGCGGCACTGAACTCTGCGGTCTTCTCCGATGGTTCTTTCGTGTTTGTTCCTAAGGGCGTGACCTGCCCGATGGAGCTGTCCACTTACTTCCGTATCAACGCCCAGAACACCGGTCAGTTTGAGCGTACCCTGATCATCTGCGAAGACGATGCTCAGGTATCTTATCTGGAAGGTTGTACCGCGCCGATGCGTGATGAAAACCAGCTGCACGCCGCTGTGGTTGAGCTGGTAGCGCTGGAAAACGCCAACATCAAATACTCCACCGTTCAGAACTGGTATCCCGGTGATGAAAACGGTAAAGGCGGTATCTACAACTTCGTGACCAAGCGTGGCGAGTGCCGTGGTGATAACTCCAAGATCAGCTGGACTCAGGTGGAAACCGGTTCTGCGGTGACCTGGAAATACCCAAGCTGTGTGCTGAAGGGTAAAAATTCCGTGGGTGAGTTCTACTCCGTTGCTGTGACCAACAATATGCAGCAGGCGGACACCGGCACCAAGATGATCCATATCGGTGAAGGCTCCCGCTCCACCATTATCTCCAAAGGTATTTCTGCCGGTCGTTCTGACCAGTCTTACCGTGGTCTGGTGAAGGTACTGCCGGGTGCCAAAGGCGCACGTAACTTTACCCAGTGTGATTCCCTGCTGATCGGCGATCAGTGTGGCGCGCACACCTTCCCGTATCAGGAGATCGGTAACAGCACGGCTCAGGTCGAGCACGAAGCGACGACCTCTAAGATCGGTGAAGATCAGCTGTTTTACTGCCGTCAGCGCGGCATCTCTGAAGAAGATGCGGTGAACATGATCGTGAACGGCTTCTGTAAAGACGTCTTTAAAGAGCTGCCGATGGAGTTTGCGGTAGAGGCGGAAGCCCTGCTGAACGTAAGCCTTGAAGGTGCAGTTGGCTAGTTTGGGTTAAACAGCGGGCTTCAGACCGGAGTGTTAACCGGTCTGGCCGGTATCGGCTTCCGGCTCCCGGAACATCCCTGTTCCGAGGAGCCGGACTTCGCCATCCATGGCTTCGTTAAGCCGATACACAGCGGCCCGCTCAAGTGACGGCTGGGGTTTCCAATCAAAGCTAAGCTAGGGATGGCGCAGCGAAAGCTGTTCAAAACAGGATGTTTTGCAGCTTTCTGATGGAAACCCAGTCAGTCGCCGGTAATACCGATACAGCTCAACAGACAAAGAATTCAGATTTGATGGTGCAGCCGAAGCAGGCCGCCATCCACAGAAAAGGTTAAAACCACATGTTAGAAGTTAAAGACCTGCGCGTTAGTGTTGAAGACAAAGAGATTCTGAAAGGCCTGAACCTGACCATCAATCCGGGTGAAGTTCACGCCATTATGGGCCCGAACGGTGCCGGTAAATCCACCCTGTCTGCGGTTATCGCAGGTCGTGATGGTTATGAAGTGACCAGTGGCAGCATCACCTTTGAAGGTGAAGATGTGCTGGAGATGGAAATTGAAGACCGTGCCCGCGCAGGCCTGCTGCTGGGTTTCCAGTATCCGGTTGAGATCCCAGGGGTTAAAAATGTATACCTGCTGAAAGCCGCGCTGAATGCCAAGCGTGAGCACCTGGGCCTGCCGGAAATCGAAGCACCGGAGTTTATGAAGCTGGTCCGTGAAAAGCTGCAGTTTATGAAGATGGACAGCAGCTTCCTGCACCGCTCGGTAAACGAAGGTTTCTCCGGTGGTGAGAAAAAGCGTAACGAGATTCTGCAGATGCTGATTCTTGAGCCAAAGCTGGCGCTGCTGGACGAGATCGACTCAGGTCTTGATATCGACGCGCTGAAAATCGTATCCGAAGGCGTTAACAGCCTGCGTGATGCCGGTCGTTCCATCGTGATGGTAACGCACTATCAGCGCCTGCTGGACTACATCGTACCGGATCATATCCACGTACTGTCCGGCGGTAAGATCATCAAATCCGGTGACAAGTCACTGGCTCTGGAACTGGAAAAACGCGGTTACGATTGGGTAATCGAGGAGGCGGCTCAATGAGTTTAGCCGAATTTACTGATCAGTGGCTGAGTGCGGTAACCCCGCAGATCAGCGAAGGCCCGGGTTGGTTAACCGACCTGCGTCAGGGTGCTGTTGAACAGTTTGCCGTACTGGGCCTGCCTCACGCCCGTCTGGAAAACTGGAAATACACCGACGTTAAAGCACTGGCTAAGCGCAGCTTCTCACTGCCGAAAGCAGTAGATGCTCAGGCACTGGCTGATGAAAAATCGCTGGGTCTGGATGCGATCCGTCTGGTGTTTGTGGACGGTGTTTTCTCTGAAAGCGCTTCCACGCTGGGTGATCTGCCTGCCGGTGTTCAGGTACTGCCTCTGGCGAAAAACGTCAATGCAGCCAAACCGGTTCTGGGCCAGGTTGCTGCGGCTAACTTCAGCGGTTTTACCGCGCTGAATCTGGCGGCGTTTCAGGATGGTGTACTGATCGATCTGGCCGCCAATGCGGTGCTGGAACAGCCGGTTTACCTGCAGTTTGTCGCCACCGAACAGGAAAATCCTGTACTGGTACAGCCGCGTATTCTGATCAAAGCGGGTACGCACGCTCAGGCAACCATCGTTGAACATTACGCCGGTGCTGAAGAAGCGGCCAACCTGACTAACGTGGTGACCGAAGTGGATCTGGCCGATGGCGCCAATATCACTCACTACAAACTGCAGCAGGAAAGCCTCAAGCAGTACCACATCGCCAGCATGCATGTTGAGCAGAAGCGCGACAGCCGCTTTACCTCACACAATGTATGTCTGGGTGGCAAGCTGGCCCGTCAGGACATTCAGGTAGAACTGAGCGGCGAAGGTGCCGAAGTGAACCTGAATGGTCTGTATCTGGGGAACGGTCGTCAGCATCTGGATAACCACACGCTGGTTAACCATAACGCGCCGCACACCAACAGCAATGAAGATTACAAAGGCATTCTGAACGATCGCTCCCGTGGTGTGTTCAATGGCCGTGCCGTTGTGCATAAAGATGCGCAGAAGATCGAAGCCCATCAGTCCAACGCTAACCTGCTGCTGTCGGACAAAGCGGAGATCGATACCAAGCCGGAGCTGGAAATCTACGCCGATGACGTGAAGTGCTCCCACGGCAGCACCACAGGTCAGCTGGATGAGAACGCCCTGTTTGCCCTGCGTTCCCGTGGTCTGGGTGAAGAGATGGCGCGCGGTCTGCTGACACTGGCCTTTGCCAATGAAGTGATCGACCGTATCGAAATTCCGGCGGTTCATGACCGTATTGAAGACGCGGTAGCCGGTCGTCTGCCTGAGAAGTTCAACCTGAAAGGCCTCGTGTAAACGAGGCTGGCGCGATTGAGGGAATGTCTGAGATGAATGCTCCTGTAAAAGCTCACGTAGCGGGAACCGAGATGAATGAGGCCGAACTGGCCGCGTACATGCTGGAACTGCGCCAAGAGTTTCCGATTCTTAAGCGTACGGTTCACGGTAAGCCGCTGGTGTATTTCGATAACGGTGCCACGGTGCAGAAACCGGAAGCGGTGATCGAAAGCATGAATGCTTACTACCGGGAGCTGAACTCTAACATTCACCGTGGCGTGCATTTCCTGTCCGGTGAAGCCACTGATGCCTACGAGCAGGCCCGTGAGAAGGTGCGTCAGTTTATTAACGCGCGCTCTTCCAAAGAGGTGATCTTTGTTCGCGGCACCACCGAAGGCATCAATCTGGTGGCCAATACGTTTGGTCGTCAGTTGGAAGCCGGTGATGAAGTGATCGTTTCCATGATGGAGCACCACGCCAATATCGTGCCGTGGCAGATTCTGCGGGATCAGCTGGGTATCGTGCTGAAAGTGATTCCGGTGGACGAAGACGGTGAGCTGGATATGGCGGCACTGAACGCCATGATCGGCCCGAAAACCAAGCTGATCTCGGTGACCCACGTTTCCAATGCGCTGGGCACCATCAATCCGGTGAAACAGATTGTGAAGCTGGCGCATCTGCATGAGATTCCGGTGCTGCTGGACGGTGCTCAGGCTGTGCCGCACCTTAAGGTGGATGTGCAGGAACTGGATTGTGATTTCTACGCTTTCTCGGCCCATAAAATGTACGGACCAACCGGTATCGGCGTGCTGTACGGCAAAGAGGCAATGCTGGAATCTATGCCTGTGTGGCAGGGCGGTGGCGATATGATCGACCACGTCAGCTTCGAGAAAACCACTTATGCGGGTCTTCCGCACAAGTTTGAAGCGGGTACGCCTGCTATCGCGGAAGGTATCGGTCTGGGCGCTGCCTGTGACTGGCTGATGAACGCGGATCTGGACAAGGTTGCCGCCTGGGAAGAGATTCTTCTTAAGTACGCCACCGAGCAGATGCAGCAGATTCCCGGTATGCGGATTCTGGGTACCGCCGAACACAAAGCCGGTGTGATCTCCTTTGTGATCGATGGCGTGCACGCACAGGATATCGGTGTGCTGATCGACCAGCTGGGTGTTGCGATCCGTACCGGTCACCACTGTGCCATGCCGGTGCTGCATCATATGGGCGTTGATGCCACCGCCCGCGCTTCCTTTGCGCTGTACAACACCAAAGAGGAAGTGGATATCTTTATTGCGGCTCTGAACCGTGCCTGTGATATGTTGCGCTAGGCCGGACGCTTAAGATCAGGTCAGGCCAAACCGGAACCGGAAAAAGAAAGAGCCATGAAAAAAGACGACAAAATTATTCTCAGCCGGGATGTGGATGCCATCTCCATCCCGTTCGGCAAAACGATCACCCTGCCACAAGGTGGCGAAGTGATTGTGATGCAGGCTAAAGGCGGCAGTGTCAGTGTTGGCTTTGAAAGCCGTCTCTACCTGATCGAAAGCTACAATCTGGATGCCATTGGTGGTGAATCCAAACAGCGCCCGACCCTGCATGAAGATGCCACAGCAGAAGAGCTGGAAGCGTTCGTCTGGGAGCAGCTGCGCACCTGTTACGACCCGGAAATTCCGGTCAATATTGTGGATCTGGGCTTGGTTTATGGCTGCCGTATCGACAAACTGCTGACCGGTGAAACCGTGGTCATTATCAAGATGACCCTGACCGCACCGGGTTGCGGTATGGGCGATGTGATTGCCGAGGATGCCCGTCGTAAAATTCTGGGCGCGCCTCAGGTCTCCAAGGTACTGACGGAGATCGTCTTTAACCCGCCCTGGAGCCGTGACATGATGAGCGAAGAAGCCAAGCTCGAAACCGGTATGTTCTAGCTCAAGTAGAGATTTCTGCATTCCCACGCGGAGCGTAGGAACGAGATTTTAGTCGTGCGACACGTTCATGTCTGGCTCCCACGCTCTGCGTGGTAGCCGATCGAGTGGATTCACGTCCCCGGAGCCACCATGACCTCAGATCTGAATGCTTTATCCGGAATTGTTGAACGTCATTTAGCAGGCCGTATCCGGTTGGCGTATCTGTTTGGTTCTGTTGCCTGCGGCCGCGCTGGTGAACACAGTGATTTGGATCTGGCGATTCTGCCGTCTCAGCCGGTTTCTGATGAAGATGTCTGGTCCTGGGGGCAAACTCTGGCGGTTGAACTGGGTCGCGATGTAGACCTGATTAATCTGATGAGCTGTTCAACCGTGTTACGTTATCAGGTCGTGACTGAGGGGAAACTGCTTTTTGATCCGGAGGATGCTGCTGCTGGCTTTGAAACAGAAACCTATCGCATGTACCAGGATCTCCAGCGGGAGCGACAGGATAATCTGATCGCTTTTAAACAGCGCTGGCAGCAGGATGCAGCATCTGAGGGAGCGGATAATGAATGATGATGTGATTATCAATAAAGTGGCCACCATCGAGCGATGTCTGAAGCGGATTGCAGAAGAGTATCAGCATGATGCTGACCAGTTGCGAAAAAATCTGACCCGACAGGATTCTGTCATTCTGAACCTCCAGCGCCTGTGTGAAGCGGCCATTGATATTGCCAACCGGGTATTGCGTATGAAAAATGGCCCGGTACCGCAAAGCAGCCGGGACTCATTTGTTCAGTTGGTGCGTTTAGGCTACCTGCCGGCAGATCTGGCGTTATCGATGCAGAAGATGGTGGGTTTGCGCAATATTGCGGTGCATGACTACCAGAATCTGAATATAGAGATTGTGATCTCGGTGTTGGATAAACATCTGAATGACTTTACCCGGTTGGCTCAGCTCGTGCTGACCGAAGACTGAATCGAAAGGAAAGCAATAACATGGGTTGGATTAAGGTAGATGCCGCTGCAGCCATCGCAGAGGGCGAATATCAGGTGGTTACCACAGAAGATGATGTTGAGCTGCTGGTGGCAAACGTTGATGGTGAGTTCCACGCCATTGAAAACGTCTGCAGCCACGACGGTGGTTCGATGGAAGGTGGTTGTATCGAAGACGGTGAGATCGTCTGTCCCCGTCACGGCGCGCGCTTTTGTCTGCGTAGCGGCGAGGTAACCGCACCTCCGGCTTACGAAGATATTGATGTGTATCCGGTACGTATAGTTGAGGGTATTGTTGAGGTGGCGGACGAGCCGGAAGACTAAATACTGCCCAGCTTAACGTCTTGCGTCAGATCGTAACCAAAAGCCCCAATATTCTGAGACAATTTTCGCAGGATATTGGGGCTTTTTACATTTACGCATTTCCGGGCCGGTTTAGCTGCCCATCTGATCGACAACGGTATCGGCCCAGAGGATGGCATCCATAAAGCAGGTATTGACCTCAGGTTTGTACCAGTTCGAATGCTCCATGGTATCCCAGTCTCCCTGCTCATAGGCGATAACCAATTGAAGGATCTCACCGGCAATCCCTTTGCCTTTCAGTCCGTCGGCAATGGCAGGCTCCAGCTTGAGCAGCTTCGCCATCTGTTCGGCTTCCATTCCCAGTGCCAGATGCAGGTTCGAAAGTACGCCAACGGTAAAGCAGGACTGAATCTGATCCAGTTCGTAAAAACGGGCCAGCTCTTCACAGGCTTTGGCACGTACCAAAATTGTCGGTAGCTGTGAACTGGTGCGGTACGGGCTCTTACTCCAGAGCAAAAGGCTGACCATAGAGCGCAGGCGCTCCTGTCCAAGCAGTACGACAGCCTGATGGATGCTGTTGATCTCTTTTTTGAACATATAGCCTGCTGAGTTGATATGGCGTAGCAGGCGATAGGTCATGCCGGGGTCTTTGACAATGGTATCCACCAGCTCTTCAACGTTCATATCGTCCTTATAGAGCTGTTGCAGCAGATCTAACAGTACCTTCTGGTTGCTGTTGGTCTGATGTCCTTTAAATACCCGCGGGCGAGACAGGAAGTACCCCTGAAAATAATCGAAGCCCATCGCTTCCAGATCACGGTACTCCTGCCAACTTTCGATTTTCTCAGCGACCAGTTTTACCGGATAGGCTTTCAGCTGCTGAACGGTTTTTTCCAGATCATCACGGCTGTAATCATGGGTATCCAGTTTGATCCATTGTGCGCACTGAATCAGTGCCTGATTCCCCTCTGTCAGAACGAAGTCGTCCAAGGCGATGGTGTAGCCTTTACGACGCAGGCGCTGCAGAGATTCAATGACTTGTTGTGTGGGTTTTACTTGTTCCAGTACTTCCAGTATGACTTTGCTCGTGACGGTGGGGAAAAGCTCATCCTGTTCCAGCCAGAACTGAGGCACGTTGATTGATACGGGAAGCCCTGAGCCCAGTTGACCAACGCCCAGATCCAGTAATGCCGTGGCATAAACCCGTGCACTGGCCTGCAGGTGATCCTGCACGTCTGCGGTTAAGGCGCTTTGATTTCGACGGTAAAGCAGTTCATAGCCGACAAGGTTCAGATCACGGTCAGAGATCGCTTGTCGGGCAAGAAAAAAAGCATCCTCTACCGGGTTCAATTCGGACACTGATGTCTCCTGTGAAGCGTTGGCTGCCTGAGGCAGTAAAGATCTTAGTGGATATGAGTTCTGGTCGGAGTGATGCCCGATTCTCTGTGTCAGAGCTTCTGCATCTCTTGCTCCGTTTCCAGGGCCCAGCGCTGTGCCTGCTGCATCAGCTGCGGGGTGCGTTCCAGTGAAAACATTGGATGTTGCTCCAATATGCTCCAGTTGGCTTTTTCCCATTGTCTGACGAAATTAAGTACTTCAGCCAGAGCACCCTCGTCTTCAAGCAGTGCTTTTTGCATCTCATCTGAGATCGACAGGCTGGGGATTAATTTGTCCAGTGGCTGATCCATTGCAACATCCAGCAGAGAGAGAAAACCTAAGGTAAAATAGCGGTCCGCCGGTGCGAGCCCACGGTCTCTGGCGATCAGTTCGCAGGCTTTAGCCCGGGTCAGAATTTGTGGTAGTACGGTATAGGCTTTGTGGTCATCTTTTGCCCAAACCAGAATCGCCACCAGTGTTCGCAGCGTTTCGGTGCCGATATAGATGACCGCCTGATGCAGGCTGTCGATCTTATTCGGCAGGCGATAAGCCGCTGAGTTGACGAATTTGAGTAACCGGTAGAAGAGCGTGGGTTCCTGCTCTATCACCTTTTCAATTTTGTCGATGCTGCTGTTGTCGTCAAACAGCAAGGTCATCAGTTTTACCAGTAACAGACGGTTCGCACTGTTTTTCGGGGTATCCAGCAGCTCAGGTTTGCCGATAAAGCTACCCTGATAAAGATCGAAACCGATAGCCCTGATCTTCTCAAAGGCCTGCCAGCTTTCGATACGCCCTGCCATGAGTGTGAGAGGGTATTTTCGCAGCTCGGTATGCACTTTTTTCAGATCACCAAGAATAAACTTCTGGCAGTTAACGGTGACAATATCAACGCCACTCAACAAAGGCTTACGGGTGTCATCGGGCTCGTAGCCGGATAATGCGATAAGAAACCCCTTTGCCCGAATCTGTTGGAGTGCGGTCAGTGTAATAGGGTCTGGTTCTATATCGTCACCAAGCTGCAGAACCAGGCGATCCTTGATCTTGGCTACCGGTAGCATGCTGGCATTAGACAGCCAGGGTTGGGTAATCGTCAGAAGTACTTTGCCGCTCTCTCCGGCCTGATCCAGTCCATAATCCAGCAACGCAAAACTGGCTACTTTTGCACTGATCTCCAGCGGGTTAGCGGTATGCTGAGTATCATGATAGGCCAACTCAAATCCGCGACGAATCAGATCGTTATCGCAGAAGGTCAGGCGTGTAATGCAAAACTGGTTAAGAGAGTCCACAAGCATGCTCCATCGCTGTGCAATTCATATTCCGGATCATATCCTAATGCCGCTGAGCCAGCCATTGAAAGATGCGGAAAATATGACTCTTTCTCCGGATAATTTGTATTATGCCCCAGGCTGCTGAAACCTTTTTATTTGCTGCAATTGCATTGTCAGGTGTTGATGCAGCTGTTTCAGTTGATTTTCTAGCTGCTCGGGGTAGTCATAACTTTCACACCGGCTGACTAAACTGATCAGTTGTCGCTCCTGCTCTGCACGTTCTTTCAGCATCAGTTCCTGCTCGTCAAAAACCAGGCTCTTGAGTTTGCTCCAGAGATGGTGAAAGTCTTCCCGCTCAGTATCTGCGGCTCTTGGCCGCAACGATAGGTCTGTCTTAACGCGCTCTTCCAGTGCAGTCAGTATCTCGATGCGCTGATTCATGGCGTTGTTAAACTCCAGAGCGATTTCTGCATTTGGCAGCCGCTGAAGGTTTTCCTGATAATCGTCCAGTGATTCATGCAGTGCTTCCAACAGGTCGGAAACCGCTGTTTGCGCTTCATCAAGCAACATAACTATGCCTCAGGCTTAAAGATTTATTCGCATTATGGCCCTAAACAGATCCTCTTTCTATGCTGATAAGCACAAGTGATGTCTCCGTTGGTTTGTCTGAGTGGGTTGGAATCGTTTTTGGTATATAACTTGCTGAGATTACTCATGAAGTTGATTCAGACTTCAGTCTGCTTGGGCTCTGTCATGGGACTGTCACTGCTGCGCACTACTATCTTCTGCTCGTTTTCGGGGGCAGCCCCAAAGCAGGTCAATCTGAGGTATCACCGGGGGACTCATAGGATGTATGCAAATTTCAGAACTATCCCAGAAGATGACGCCAGGCGCGATGTGACTCATACGGGTGATCAGGGGCATCATCGTTACCTGTTGTTTCTCTGGATGTTACCGGTGTTTTTTATTGCGCCGTTGGCTTTATTTTCCTTGCAGGAGTGGTGGCGAGTGGTCGGAGCCGCTGTTCCTGCCTTACCGGGTGGGCATCTTGCTTTTGCTGACTGGGATTCCGGTTTTAATCTGGCCGTTGCCTGGACCGCGTTTGTGCAGGGCGTCTGTTGGCTCATCTATGCCATATGTGCTTTTGGCGCCTTTTATGCTGGAAAAACCACCGTCATGCTGTTGGGTTATGGTGTGCTGGTGGCGAGCATTTTTCTTCAATGGCAGCTGCCACCGGTCTTACTGAGTATGCAGTAAATAATGCCAGGTCTGCGATCAGGTGTTCCTCTGATGCTACCTGAGTTGTTACGAAAAAACCTGAAGACTGAGGTAGAATGTAACCCTAGGGTGAATTTACTTTTATCCTGAACCGGTTAGGGGTATTTTCAAAAGTCGGTTCATGTGTGTTCTGGCTTTTTTGCCCTGACTGGCTCAAAAAAAAGAATAAAAATAGTGTGTTATCTGCCTGGGGGGTGTATGAAATTTTTTATCCGTCCAAAGCTGCTGTCCTGGCCTGAAACGATCGCCTTCAGGTGGTTTTCTTCACTTATCGTTGTCTTGTTTTTATCCCTTCTGCTGCAGGGCTGTGATGTTGCCCAGCCGCCTCTTAAAGTTGGTTCCAATATCTGGCCGGGTTATGAAAGTCTTTATGTTGCCCGCCAAAAAGGCTTTCTTGATGAACGTCAGGTCAACTTAGTCGAAAAAGTGAATGCGACTCAGGTATTGCGTGCCTTTAAATCCGGACAGCTGGATGTTGCTGCTCTGACGATGGATGAAGCCCTCACCCTAATGTCCAGTCAGGATGATCTGAGAGTTATTGTGGTTATGGATTTCTCCCAGGGAGCGGATGCTCTGGTCGCTAAACCTGAAATCAGAAGCCTGAATGACCTGGCTGGCCGGACTCTTGTTGTCGAAAAAACAGCTGTTGGCGCGATTATGCTGCAGGGGGCTCTTGAAAAAGCGGGTCTTAACCGGCACGACATTGTGGTGCGCAATGCCGCAGTGAATCAGCATATTACGATGTGGGAGGAAGAAGCGGTTGTCGCCGCTGTTACCTTTGAGCCTTTTAAGTCCATTTTGGAGGCTAAAGGAGGGCATCTTCTGTTTGATAGCAGTGAGACACCAAGACGTATTATGGATGTGTTGGTGGTCAGCGAAAAAACGGCCCGGGAACGTCCCGAGCAGTTGCGCCATCTTTTGAAGGCGCACTTTACGACCTTGGATTTTATGGCCCGCAATCGTGCTGAGTCTGCCCGTATTATGTCTCAGCGTCTTAAGATTGCCCCTGATCAGGTCTGGCAAAGCTTTGAGGGGCTGCATATACCCAGTCTGGAAGAAAACCGTAAGCTGCTTGGTGGTTCAGAAGAATTTATCAGGCAGATTAATGAGTTAGAGAACCTGATGCTTAAAGCTGGTTTAAACAGTGATCCTATTGATATCCAGCCTCAGTTTTTGACGGACCGTTTTTTGCCTGGGACTGGGGAATGATCAGAATGAACAAGTGTTGGCGTCTTAATCCTGGTTTGACTCTGGTGATTAGCTTGTTGCTGATCGCATTGGTTATTCTGGATCGCTGGGTAGAGTATGAATACACCCTCATACCGCAGGAAAAAGAGCGTCAGGAGCAACGTTTTAATAACGTTACTGCCCGTATGTGGCAGACCGTTTCTGATCTGATGCTGACCGATAACCGGACGACGACTGAGAGCTACATCACCGGTTATTCTGCCGATATCGCATTTGAGATGATCGCGGTTATTGATAAAGGCCGGGTTTTGCTGGCTAATGAGTTGGCTCTTAAAGGTTCCACGACCAAGAATATCAGCTGTTATCAGAGGCGGTGGGTGAGTCAGGCTGTCTCTGAGTTCAGCCCTGTGATTCAACATCATCCAAGCCGTCAAAACAGGCTCTGCGCGGTTATGCCGATAACATTGCTTGAGCAAAGTAACTCGCTCCGGCCGGAAAGCCTTGCCGTGTTGGTTGTTGAGTACAATATGTCGCCGGCGATCTCTTCGCTGCAGCAGCATATTTGGAATCCCACTCAATTGGTGCGGCATCTTATTTTTGCTCTGTTTGTCGCTGCTCTGATTTCCGTCATTCTTAAGCGCTCTGTTATCCACCCCCTTAACCAGATTCGCCAGCGGATGAAAGAGTATGCTCAGGGGAATGTGCTTGCCCGGGTTGAATTGAAAGGTAACTGCGAGCTGATGGATGTGGCCCGCAATTTTAATGAGTTGGCGGATCAGATCAGTGAAGCGGAACTTGAGGTTCGCCGAAGCGAAGAACGTTGGGTTAAAGCTTTGGATGGTGCCGGTGATGGGGTCTGGGATCTGGATTTGCGCAGTGGCAAGGTATTCTATTCGAGCCAATGGAAGCAGATGTTGGGCTATCAGGTCGATGAGATTAAGGATTCCCCGGATGAATGGACGGAGCGTGTCCATCCGGATGATCTGCCCAAAGCGATGCAGGATATGAGAGATCATCTTGCCGGACGTACAGAGGTTTATCGTACGGCCTACCGTATGCGCTGCAAAAATGGCGATTATAAGTGGTTTTTTGATCGGGGGATGGTGTTTGAGCGGGATGCCGATGGTAAAGCGTTGCGTGTGACCGGCACCCATTCTGATATCAGTGAGCAGAAACAGACCGAAGCTGCTTTGCAGGAAAGTCAGCAGCAGTTTGAGCTGGCGATGCAGGGTTCCAATGATGGACTTTGGGACTGGCATATCAGCAGCAACCTGGTCTATTTTTCACCGCGCTGGAAAGATATGTTGGGCTACGACGATGATGAACTGGAAAACAGCTTTCAGGTCTGGGAAAGCCTGGTTCATCCTGATGATCTGCCGTTGGCTAAAGAAGAAGTTGCCCGTTGCGTTGTCGGTAAAAAGGATGCCTATGAGGTAGAGTTTCGTTTGCAGCACAAGCTGGGGCATTGGATCTATGTTTTGTCCCGGGCGATCGTAGTGAAAGATAAGGATGGTCATGTGGCGCGCCTTGTTGGTACGCACATGGATCTGACGGAGATCCGTGCTGTACAGAAGCAGCTTGAAGAAAGCCGCCAGCAGCTTAAGAAAATGGCATTTTATGATGCCCTTACCGGTTTGCCCAACCGCCGGTTGCTGGAAAATTACATGACTGAGTGTCTGGAGAAAAGTCAGCAGAAGGATGATGTGCTGGCCATCGCTATGATGGATCTGGACGGTTTTAAACAGGTTAATGATACTCTGGGACATGATGTCGGTGACGAGTTGCTCAAAGCAGTATCCGGACGACTGACACTCTGTATGAGAGAGAGTGATATGATTGCCCGCCTTGGTGGGGATGAATTTGTTCTGCTCTTTACCGGACTGAGCACGCCTGGTGATGTTGTATCCGGCCTGGAACGTGTGATTTCTGTGATCGGCAAACCCTATATGATCGCCGGAAATGAGTGTCATGTTACTGCAAGTATTGGCGTAGCCTTTTATCCAGATGATGCGAAAACCGGAGATACTCTGTTGCGTTATGCTGATCTTGCAATGTATCGCTCCAAACAGACCGGGCGTAACCGGTTCAGTGTTTACAAGGATTATATGAGTGACTTTGATCAGGAAAACCGGGCTGGCTGACGTCTTGATATAACCAAAGCGAAGTAGGACCGTCACCTTTGAAGAAGCAATACAGGTTATCACCGCTGAATCTTATCTGGCTAACCCTGCTGTGTCTGGCTGTTGTGGGTTTCTCCCTTTGGTTTAACCTTCGTTCTCTGGAGCAGGCCACATTGCAGATGGTGAATATTAAAGGCCAGACGGTTTTTCACCTGATACAGACCACCCGGCTTTGGAATGCACGGCATGGTGGGGTTTATGTTCCTGTTACGGATGATACTCCGGCTAACCCGCTGCTTGAGGTAGACGAAAGAGATATTATCACTCCAAAAGGGATCGCCCTGACGATGGTGAATCCGGCTTATATGACCCGCCAATTAGGTGAGCTTCTGAAAGGGTCCGATGTAGAAGTTCATCTCACCAGTCTAAAACCACTGAATAAAGCTAACAGTGCAGATAGCTGGGAGCGCTCAGCACTTGAAGCCTTCGAAAGCAAAACGGAGCAGGTCCGGTTTGGACTGGTGAATAATCACTATCGTTATATGGAACCTCTGATTGCAGAAAAGGCCTGTCTGGAGTGCCATCGTAAGCAGGGTTATAAAGAAGGTGATATTCGTGGAGGCCTGAGCCTTAGTTTCCCTAGGGCAGATATTGATGGTCTGGTTTCCGGAATGAAAGAGAATGTTAAGAAGGCTCATGTCGGGTTGTTCTTCTCTCTCTGGTTTTTGGGGTATCTGGTCAACCTGGTCTTTCTGCGTCTGAAGGGCAATCTATACAATGCTGCTGTGAAAGAGAAACAGCTGAGCAATTTGGCGATGACTGATGACCTCACCGGCATACTGAACCGACGTAGCCTGATGGCGGCTTATGAACAGGCGTTTAACCTGGCCGAACGGAGGGACTGGCCTCTGTCGGTTCTTATGCTGGATATTGATCATTTCAAAAAGATCAATGACCAGTACGGACACCTGACGGGTGATGAGGTACTGGTGCGCTTTGCCCGCTCGGTTTCTGCCGTTTTACGGGATAGTGATGTGATAGGGCGATACGGTGGCGAAGAGTTCCTGATTGTTATGCAGGATGAAGATGCTCAGGGGGCTTTTAGTGCTGCGGAGCGAATCCGAAAAACAGTCCATGATATGCGTTTTGATGCCGGTGAGACTTTTAATATACAGGTGAGTATCGGTGTTGCTGAGCGGACTCAACAGGGGAGTACTGGGTCTGAAGAGTTGATTAAGGCTGCGGATGAGGCTCTGTATCAGGCTAAAAACAGTGGCCGAAACAGGAGTTGCCTGGCTAAACCCTCTTGAGAAGGGGATTTATCTCGGTTCCCGATAAAAGGGGCGGGGCAGTTAATAACTGCCCCGCCCCTTTTTGGTGGCTAATGGCTAGCTTTTGTCGCTTACCAGAGCCTGATAACCATCTTCACGAACAGCATCCAGCAGATTGTTCACTTCTTTCTCTTTCACATGAATCATTTTCAGAGCCTCGCCGCCCAGGTGCAGGCTGCTTTCCATCGCCTCAGGGAAGGCGTTGGTTGCTCCTGCTTCAATGAGTTCATTACAGGAAGCCAGGTCACGGGCCCGGGAGATAATGGGTACGTTCGGATAGTCGGTGCGTATGTGGTGGATCGCCCGCAGAGCCGATGGGGTGTGGTCAATGGTCATCACCACCAGCGCAGCATCATGCATGTGTGCCGCTTCCAGCAGATGGTGATCACCCACATCCCCATAGTAAACCGGCATCCCCAGTTCCTGACCTTTGGCGATATGGGTCGGGTTGGTATCAAAGGCGATATAAGGTACCCCTCGTTCTTGCAGCAAGGTTGCTACGGTATAACCCACCCGACCAAAACCACCGATGATGACCCGTCCTTTGCAGTCCTGATCCGGAATTTCAATCTGGGGAGCTTCGTCGTCGGCATCCTTGCTGGCCAGCATCTTATTCAGACTGTCAGCGGCTTTCAGGGCCAGAGGCGTGACCACCATAGAAACGGAAATAACGCCGACGGCAAGAACAAAAGTCTCATCGCTGATCACCTGAAGGGCTTTTGCAGAACCGAAGAGAACGAAACCGAACTCGCCACCCTGGGACAGCAGCAGTGCGATACGAATCGCCTGTTGGCGGACATAACCAAAGGCCATGGAAAGCCCCAGCAACACAATAAACTTCAGCACTACGATAACGACGATATGCTGGATAAAGAGCAGCGGCTTGGAGGCCAATGCGCCAATATCAATAGACATGCCAACCGCGACAAAGAAAAGGCTCATCAGCATCCCTTTGTAGGGTTCGATCAGCGCCTGAACCTGAATACGGTATTTAGAGCCTGATAGCAGCATACCCATGATGAACGCTCCCAGAGCCATGGATATTCCTGCGTAGTGCATGGACCAGGCTGACAGGAAAACAGCCATCATCACGACCAGCAGAAAGCCTTCTTTGTTGCCTCGCTTGGATAGTGCATCCAGTGTCATTGGCAGAATATAACGACCAAAAACGCCGATCAGCATCAGCATGCCAACAACGGTACCGAACTGCTGCCACATAGGGACATCGGAGGAGAGGCGTCCGGTCTGAGACAGAATAGGTACAATCGCAAGCAGCGGAACAATTGCCAGATCCTGCATCAGCAGAATCGAGAATGACGCTGTGCCGTGGCGACTGTTAATCTCACCACTTTCCTGCAACATCTGTAGCACCATAGCGGTGGACGATAGCGCAAAGGTCAGACCGATCAGTAAGGCACTGGCCCAATGGGGTTCAAACAGTAAAAAATAGGTACCGATCACGGCCCCGGAAACCAGAATTTGCAGCAGTCCCAGCCCAAAAACCTCCCGTCGCATTGACCATAGTCGGGCGGGTTTCATCTCCAGACCGATCAGGAACAGCAGCATAACCACACCCAGCTCGGTAAAGTGGCGGACATCTTCTACTTCCGTGGTAACCGCTGGGCCAAAAGAGTGAGGACCTACAGCGATACCCGCTACCAGAAGTCCAAGAATGGAGCCCAGTCCGAAGTGTTTAAAAACAGCAACCGCTATTGAGGTGGCGATTAAAACCATTAAGGCTGAGGTGATAAAACTATCCAGATGCATTCGCTTGTTCCGTTGTCTGCGATGAGCGTGTTTCAGGAAAAACCTGAATGATCCTGCTAAGAACCCGTTCCAGTTGTTCGGTTCCAGTTTACTCAGCAAGGGTTGCGCTTTTGTTGCGCCAAAGGCTTATTTTTAGCGTGACTGAATTAATAAAAACTGACAGGAGACAATCAGTGAAAGCAGCCAAAAGCGCTGCGACTTCATTCGTGGGGGGAGTACTGCTTTAATGTCGTCTGTTGCTTTTTATCGGCTAGCTAATATACCCGGCAAATTGCCGACTATATTAGCGTAAGCGGTCGTATTATCCCAGCTGAACCGTTGTCTCCACGCAGTTTCCGCACCCCTGATAGTCCAGGGTGTCAAAACTGATCCGACGAGCCATAGCGATACCACGGCCATGAAGATGAAAGACCCGTTCCGGCTGAATTTCCAGATAAGGCTGCCAGTCAAAGCCTTCACCTTCATCACAGATGGTCAGCACAATGCGGCTGGTTTCCCGACGAAAGCTGACATGAACCAGGCGGTCTTTATAGCGGGGGTCTCTCAGTCGTTTTTCGACCTCTTCATGCCACTGGCGACTCATAAGCAGATGGGTTTTCTCTTCATAGCTGATATTCAGGTTGCCGTGTTCCACGGCATTTACCAGTAATTCAAGCAGTCCGGTGGAAACCTTTTTGGGGTCGGGGAAAAGCTGGCTCAGTGCGTTAGTCAGCAAGCGGGCTTCGCCCAGTGTGCGCAATGTAAACTCGGCCTCAGTCATCAGCCGAAGGGCGCGGGAGGTTTCATTCAGGGTTTCCTGCAGATTGCAGTAGTCCCGGTACTGGTTTGCGGCCTCTGTGATGATAGGGATAAGCAATTCACGCTGCAGAGGCTTCACCAGATAGTAGTAGGCTCCGGCATCAATGCACTGTTGGATACTCTCCTGGTCTGAAGCGGCTGTTTCCATAATAACGGGAATACGGTGGCACTCAGGATCCCGTTTCAGGCGGTGCAGAAACTCCAGCCCATCCATGCCCGGCAGGTTACGATCCAGCAGAATAGCATCCACCCGTGTTGATTCCTGTTTCAGATAGCTCCAGGCGCTTTCTGCACTGGACATCAGGGTGACCTGAATATCCTCTTTCGCAAGCGTGTGCTCAATGAACCCGGCGATGATCTCCTCATCTTCAATTAACAGAATCTGATAGGGTTCCATGGTAATTTCCTTACTGATATCCGGTTAAACCGTTTTTTTAAGTCCTGATATCAGCCTTCGCCGCGGGGGTAACAACGTAGGCATAGCTATCGCTTAATATGGTTGACTATTATAGTTGGTCTATAGCATCAGGAGTAGTTTGTAATTAACTCAAGTGTCCTGCTTAAGGTATCAGAAACGACAGGTATAAATTGTTTCTTAATCGTATCGGTCTGTTCTTTTCCTTCTCTGAGTGCTTGTTCAAGCTGACCAAGAGCAGACTGAAGCTCGCACAGGTAAAGACTGCCTGCTGCCCCTTTGACTTTATGCGCCAGTCTTTCGGCTTTGTCGGTTTCACCATCCTTTAGCAGTTGTTCCAGTTGCTGACTGCAGTGGCCATATTGCTCGGCAAATTGCTTCATAAACCGGCCCAGGGACTCTTTATCACCCCAGTTATAAATCGCTGTGGCCTCGTCGAGCAGTGGCGGTGATGCCATTTCTGTCGGAGCTTTCTGATGAGACCTGTCAGTCGAAAGATGGCTGCTGAGGCAGGAGAGAATCTGACTGATGGTGAAGGGTTTTGTCAGAACGTGATTGGCACCACATTTCAGTGCCTCTTCATGGGCTGATTCAGTAATGCCGGCTGTCAGTGCGATAATGGGTCGCTGCTCATAGCCCGGTAGTTTTCGGATTTGACGGATCGCTTGATAGCCGTCCATCACGGGCATTTGCAGATCCATCAGAATCAGATCCGGGGGGCACTGAAGCGCTTTGAGACGGCTCAGGGCTTCGGCACCGTTCTCAGCCAGGATCAGTTTCCCCTGGGCTTGTTGGATAATGCGCTGGGCGATGTCACGGTTCAGATCACTGTCATCAGCCACTAACAGGGTTTTACCTTCAAGAGCGTTATTCTTTAAATCATTCTCCGGCAACGTTTGGCTTAGGACCGTTTCTGCAATGGGCAGTGTCAGATTAAAGCTGAAAATACTGCCCTGTCCGATCTGACTGCTGAGGTTCAGATCACTGCCCATTAACTGAATAAGATTGCGACTGATCGCAAGGCCTAAACCTGTTCCGCCAAACTGACGGGTTACTGAGCTGTCTGCTTGGGCAAAAGCATCGAAGATGACTTCCTGCTGCTCGGGAGGGATGCCGGTCCCGGTATCCGATACGCTGAAACCCAGAGTGGCTTCAAGCTTGCTGATCATCACCGGTTTAATATGAATATTCACCTTACCTTCACTGGTGAATTTGATCGCATTACTGATCAGGTTGAGTAGTATCTGCTTCAGTCGGTATGGATCGCCCACCAGTGTCAGGCGCTCAGTTCCACCGGTATTCAGATGCAATCTCAGGCCCTTCTTTATCGCTTGTATTTCACAGATTGAGAGTATCTGGGCATAAAGGTCATTGAGTCGGAAAGGGGTTTTCTCGATGGACAGTCCCCCGGCTTCAATTTTAGAGAAGTCGAGTACATCGTTAACGATCTGGAGCAGGCCATCACTGGCATAGCGGATTTTCTCAGTGAGTGTCCGGGCGTTATCAGGAAGTGTTTCCTGATCAAGCAGCTCACCCAGCACCATAATGGCGTTGAGTGGTGTGCGAATTTCGTGGCTCATATTGGCAAGAAAATCACTTTTCAGGCGAGCCAGGCGTTCGGCATCCTCTCGTGCCCGTTCAAGGTGGCGGGTCTGTCGGGTGTGTAGCTCGTTTATTTTTTGCTCGGCTTCAAGTCTGCTGGTTATATCTTCCAGTGTTGCCAGAATGAAGATCTCGCCATCCACTTCATAGGGGCTCAGGCCAATCTCAACGTCTACCAGTTGACCATCCTTGCGAAGTCCCTGAAGACTCTGGCCGTTGTTCATCATTTTACGACGGGGGCGCAGATGATTGAGATAGTCGGTGCGTTCTTTAACATGCGTCTTGCGCATATTCACTGGTATGAGGTGTTCCACAGGCAGGCCGGTCAGCTCAAAAGAGCTGTAGCCAAACAGTTTCTCAAGCGCGGGATTAACCAGAGAAATATTTCCCCGGCTATCGCAGACCAGTAATGGGGTGTGAGAGGCGTTAAAGATCACCCGGAAGCGTTGTTCGTCTTCCCGTTGTTTACGCAGTTGATCGGCATGAATCCGGTTCTCCAAAGCCTGCCGCTCTGCCCGACGCTTAGCCTGTTGAGCCAGAAGTAAACGGTAGAGAGCAAAGCCGCCCACCGCAAGTATCAGAAGCGACGTTAAAAGCCCGCCACCCCAATATTTAAGGCGTAGGGCATTAAGCAGTGATGCCGGATGATGGAGCAGCAGAAAACCCAGTGTCTGGTTGTTGAACACTTTTGGATTGTTGTCCGGATAGAGCGTTTCCCAGCTCCACAGGCCATTGTTGTCGAGTTGCTGGCTTTTGTTGTAGCTGTGCATCTGCTGCCAGATATCGGGGTAATCCCGCTTAAAGGCTTTGCCATGGCTTAGCTGGAAGCCCCACTCCAGCTTGTTATTCTTATGTTGTAACCAATACCCTTCAGGGTTGATCAGCTGAATACGGTGGGCATGATTTTCCAGGATCTGATGCAGGTCTCGAAGGTATTCTCTGGCGTCGATATTGATAATGAACAGACCATGATTTTTCCGACCGATGAATACAGGAATAGCCATACGCAGCGTCGGGCGAAAGGGTTGTTCAATAACGCCCTGCTCAACGTTGAGGTCCATAGGGGAAAGGTAAAGCTGATCGCTCATACCGAGGGCCTGAGTTGCCTGAAAATAGTAACGCCCAAATTTGTTCTGCAGTTTTTCATCGGGAACCCGGCGATAGTTGTCGGGGGAGCTTGTGTCCGGTTCTAACCGCAGGCGTTCCTGACCGTTCTCATCAATCCAGCGGATCTGGAAGTAATTGGGGTTCCGGCTGAGCATTGAAGCAAAGCTGGTTTCCATTCCTGCGAGCCCGGATTCCGGATCTGACATGGCTTCAACAACGGGCTTCTCCCGTCGGAGGCTACGGAGGTGATCCTGGGGCGGTTGCAGATTTTTTTGCAGACTCAGGGTGCTTCGCTCAAGCAGGGTTTGCTCATTCAGTTTAATAAAGTTCAGCTCGCCTTCGTAGAGCAGACGTGTCAGGACACCTGCTAACAGAAGCGTGATCAGTGCAAAAGGTACAAAGACTCTTAAAAAGAGCGAACCTATTGTTGAGGGAGGAGCGTCCGTTTCATCCAGCGGGTGCATTGATTGTCCTTGAACCGGAATAAGTTGAGCTTAAAGCGATGGACCGTGCTTGGTATAACAAATTGTAACACTTGTTGTATCGGGCGTGCATGAGGTCAGATACTTTGTCTTTAGTCGGGTGTTGTATATCGCCAAATACCTGTTGGAAGGGGTTTAGTAATGATTTTCAAGGTGTTTTGACAGCAGAATTATATTAGTTGAATAGCAAGTGTTGCTACCTGAATGCCGTTCTGTAAAGGGATCTGTTGTATTTGGTCGGAATTTAGGATTTTTATGTCTGATGAGTTGAAAAATCAGAGTACTTTTCTGTTTCTACTTAGGTAGAATCCTATCTCTGGACTGTCGTCTGAAAACGCGTTTTACGATCGATCCATAGTAAATCCCAAAACTATAAATCTAAGAACTATAAAGCGCTTAAGCGCTTACCTCTAACGGGAGGCATTTTTAATGCAAGCATTTGTCGATTTTATGAACGGCATTATCTGGAGTCCGGCACTGATCTATCTGTGTCTGGGCGCAGGTTTGTTCTACTCCATTCTGACCCGCTTTGTTCAGGTCAGACACTTTTCCGAAATGTGGCGTCTGCTATTTTCCGGAAAAAGCTCTGACAAAGGTATCTCATCCTTTCAGGCCTTAGCCGTATCTCTGTCTGGTCGTGTTGGTACCGGTAACATCGCAGGTGTTGCTGCGGCCATCGGTTTCGGTGGTCCGGGTGCGGTTTTCTGGATGTGGGTTGTAGCCTTTCTGGGCGCAGCAACCGCGTACGCAGAATCCACGCTGGCGCAGCTGTATAAAGAAGAGCAGGACGGTCAGTACCGTGGTGGCCCGGCTTACTACATCGAAAAAGCGATGGGTCAGAAGTGGTACGCGTGGATCTTTGCAATCGCAACGATCATGGCGTGTGGTCTGCTGCTGCCGGGTGTTCAGGCGAACAGTATCGGTAACGCAGTAGAAGCGACTTTCGGCTCTGGCACTATGATTCAGACCGGTATGGGTGAGCTGAGCTCTGCTAAGATCTTCACGGGTCTGGCTGTAGTTCTGGTTCTGGGCTTCATCATCTTCGGTGGTGTTAAGCGTATCGCGAACTTCACTCAGGTCGTTGTGCCTTTCATGGCGCTGGGTTACATCATCATCGCTTGTGTGATCGTTCTGCTGAACGTATCTGAGCTGCCCGCAATTATCGGTATGATTCTGGGTGATGCCTTCACTCCAATGGCGGGCTTTGGTGCTGCAATTGGTTGGGGTGTTAAGCGTGGTGTTTACTCTAACGAAGCCGGTCAGGGTACCGGTCCTCACGCAGCTGCAGCTGCAGAGGTTGACCACCCTGCTCAGCAAGGTCTGGTTCAGGCGTTCTCTGTATACATCGATACTCTGTTCGTATGTTCTGCAACGGCGTTCATGATTCTGATCACGGGTGCGTACAACGTTCATGGCGTTGGCGATACGTTCCTGGTACAGAACATTGCAGCGGATATTGCGGCTAACGGCCCGGTATTCACTCAGATGGCGATTGAAACCACTATGCCGGGTTTCGGTAAGCCGTTTATTGCACTGGCACTATTCTTCTTCTCCTTCACCACGATTCTGGCGTACTACTACATTGCAGAAACCAATGTGGCGTACCTGAAGCGTACCGTGAACATTCCGGGTCTGATCTTTGCTTTGAAAGTTGCCATTATGGCGTCTACTTTCTACGGTGCAGTGAAAGCGGCTGATCTGGCATGGGGGCTGGGTGACGTAGGTGTTGGTCTGATGGCCTGGCTGAACATTGTAGGTATTATCATTATCTTCTTTATGTCGAAACCGACGATGAAGGTGCTGAAAGACTACGAAGATCAGCAAAAAGCCGGTGTAACTGACTTTACATTCGATCCTCAGAAGTTAGGCATCAAGGGTGCGACTTACTGGGAAAAACGTCTGGCTAATAAAGAAAAGACGGGCGAATAATAAGCGCGACGACAGCTCCGGTTGCCGGTAATTTTTCTTACTGGCAGTCAAAAAAAATGGCGTCTATCTTAACGGGGTAGGCGCCATTTTTTATTGGTTTATCCGCTAATATTCATTGTGTTGAAATACCAAGTTGGCAGGATATATGCTATTGATATTGTATAAACGCATCATTTAATAAAACACAAGTCTCAGCAACGAATTATAAAGAAGGAATACCTGCTTCATTAGGGAGTTTTTTGCGAATCGGCAAAAATAATAACTAACCTTTAGGTCGTTCTATGAAAATTAAAACCCGCATAGCTCTTGCAACAGGTGCCTGTCTGGCACTTTCCTCCGTGATTCTATTGGCTGCTTTTGCCTGGGAAAATAGTGAAGTAGAAAAGAAAACTCAATCTTTAGTTGTGACTGAACTTACCGAGAAAGCATTGGCTCAGCTTTCCTCATCGGCAGCGGCAGAAGCGGGTAAAACTCAGATTGAACTCAGTCAGGCGTTGTCTATTGCTAAAGGAATGGCTGACACCTCCGTTAGTTTTATTACTGAACAGAGTACGGAAACCAGTCGACAACGCTTTTATGAATATACCCGCGATGTTCTCTCCCGTAATAAAGATGTTGTGATGGGAACCTACATTGCTTGGGAGAAAAACGCGGTCAATGACGATGTGCTCTATAGTGGTGCGGTGCATACCCACGAAAATGGTCAGTTTGCACCCTATTGGTTCCTTAATGGTGATGGCTCTCTGGGTTATCGAGCCTTAGGCCTGGATAAGGTTGAGGAAGCTATCGCAACCGGTAGCTCATACGGTGACTGGTACACTTGTCCAATTGAAAGCAAGGGAACTTGCCTTGTTGAGCCTTATTCTTGGGTAGCTGGTGGTAAAACTATTGTGGGTACCTCGATTACTGTTCCTCTGATTGTACAAGACCGGGTTGTTGGTATGACGGGCGTTGATGTGGAGTTAAGCTTCCTTAAGTCCTTGGTCGATCAAGCCGACAAAGCGCTTTACGATGGTCAGGGGCAGGTCTTTATGTTGAGTAATAAAGGCCTGGTTGCTGCGGATTCCAACGATAAGCTGGCGCTTGCAAAAGCCTATAACGGGCCTGAAAAAGAGTTTCTGATGCAGAGTGTCGCCAAGGGCGAAGCGATAACGCGTCAGATCGGGTCTCGGTTCTGGTCCGTTCAGCCGATTGTTCCTGAGGGGGTAAGCACACCCTGGGCCGTTGTCATTCAACAGGATGCTGGTTGGGTGCTTGCGGGGGCAAAAGAGGTTGAAAGCTCAATGATCAGTCAGTTCCGCGAGAGCATGACAACCACTGTTGTCATCGGTATTGTGGTTTCTGTTGCGGGCATTATTCTTTTGATGTTGATTGCTCAGGGTATCGCTTCGCCGATTCGTAAAGCAGCGGATATGGTGAACCAGCTGGCCTCACAGGATGGTGATCTGACCCAGCGCATTTCCATTGAACGCAATGATGAAGTAGGTGAGCTGTCCCGTAATATCAACGCCTTTATCCATAAAACCCATGAGATTGTGAAGGATATCGCCTCAGCGATGGGTGATGTTGAAGGCTCTGCGCGACGTGCCGCGGAAATTTCGGATAACAGTACGCAGGGGATCGAGAAGCAGCGAGCTGAAGTGGATCAGATCGCTACTGCGATTAATCAGATGTCCGCATCGGCCGGAGAGGTTGCCCAGATCGCCACAACAACGGCGAATGCTTCCAGCGAAGCCAAGGGCTCTGTGGATAACAGTGCCGGCAATGTAAACCGAAGTGCTGACTCCATCCGTGACCTGTCGGATCAGGTTTCCAATACGTCTCAGTTGATGGAGTTGCTGGCCTCTGACAGCGATAATATCAGTCAGATTGTAGAAGCCATTCAGGGTATTTCTGAGCAAACCAACCTGCTGGCGCTGAATGCAGCAATTGAAGCTGCCCGGGCGGGTGAATCCGGTCGTGGTTTTGCGGTGGTAGCGGATGAAGTCCGTACGCTGGCTTCTAAAACCCAGGCATCCACAGAAGAGATTCAGGTACTGATTGACCAGTTGCAGCAGCGTACCCGAGAGGCATTATCAGCGATGCAGAGAGGGAATAGTCAGTCTGATGAATGCCTGCAGATGGCAGAAGAAGCTTCAGCGCACCTCAATCAGGTTGTTGGTGCGATTGCTGAGATCGATAACATGACCACTCAGATGGCTAGTGTGGTAGAAGAGCAACGGGCGGTAACCGAGGATATCACCCGTAATATCGTTAACATCAGCGATGAAACCAGTATTGTTGCCGATGGTGCTGTAGCGGCTAATCAGGAGAGTCAGGCGCTGCTGGAGTTGGTGAAACAACTGGAGTCTCAGTTGAACCGCTTCCGGTACTGAGCCGTCGATGATGTGTTTTGTCTGCCCTCAGGCTGAAACCTGACCGGTGCTCTGACAAGAAAGCCCCTGAAGTATTATCTTTGAAGTGACCCCCAATAGTTGGACACCCAACATTGGGGGTTCTTTTTATGGCGA